>CADBPH010000079.1 GCA_902796455.1 uncultured Bacteroidia bacterium | reverse complement strand
GCACCTTTACAAACGCTGTCTCCGGGACGACTTATGACAACCGGAAAGATACCGCACGGGTTTTCAAACTCTGGATCGAACACGGAACCCGCCCCCGGGACAAAGGCTATGCGTATGCAGTCATCCCCGGCGCAGGAGCAAGCCCTGCGGCTGATTTCTTCAGGATCCTTCGCAACGACACGGCGCTGCAGGCCGTAGAAAGCACGAACGGGGAAACGGCCATGTTTATCTTCTATGAGGCCGGGGAAGCGGCATGGTCCGGAGGGAAAGTCCAGGCAAGTGCCCCCTGCACGCTCTTAGTGACTGGTGGAAAAGCTTATGTTTCAGATCCTTCCCGATCCCTCGACCGGATCCATATCACCCTCGACGGGAAAAAGCACCTGGTTCCCCTCCCCGTCTGGCAACATGCCGGTGAAAGTGTGGAAATAATATAACAGAAGGCGACCAAAATTTGGTCGCCTTCTGTTTGGTGAGACTTGGCGGATTTGAACCGTCGACCTCTTGCCTGTCAAGCAAGCGCTCTAAACCAACTGAGCTAAAGCCTCATTTCGTTCTGCAAAGATAAGCATATTTTCTGAATATCCTTGCATTTCCTGCAAAAAAACGCAAAGAACCGTCAGATCTCATCTTTCAGCCGCTCGGCCGCATAGGCCTTGGTCACCTTGAACGTCTTCTTTCCGAAAGAAGGAGCCTCGAACATCGCATCGGAAAAAATCTTCTCGCAAATAGAGCGCAATCCCCTGGCTCCCAATTTGTTCTTAATCGATGTATCGACAATGAGCTCCCGCACACCCGGCTCAATGGACAACTTAATGCCATCCATTTCGAAGAGTTTCGCATACTGCTTCAGGATCGCATTCTTCGGCTCCGTCAGAATCCGCAGCAAAGCATCCCGGTCCAACGCATCCAGGTGCGTGATCACAGGAAGCCGTCCGATAATCTCCGGAATCAGTCCGTAAGCGCGCAAATCCTGTGCGGAGACATACCGGAGCAGGTCATTCTTATCCACCCGCTGGCGCTCCGATGCCCCATATCCGATCACCTGGGTATTCAGCCGCTGGGCAATCCGCCGCTCAATCCCTTCAAAAGCCCCGCCGCAGATAAACAGAATATTCTGCGTATTGACATGGATGAAATCCTGGTCCGGATGCTTGCGGCCGCCCTTGGGCGGAACATTCACGACACTCCCCTCCAGAAGCTTCAGCAGCGCCTGCTGGACACCCTCGCCGGACACATCCCGCGTGATGGACGGATTATCGCTCTTCCGGGCAATCTTGTCAATCTCATCGATGAAAACAATGCCCCGCTCCGCCTTGGCAAGATTGTAATCCGCCTCCTGGAGCAAACGCGTCAGGATATTCTCCACATCCTCGCCTACATAGCCCGCCTCCGTCAGCACCGTCGCATCCACAATCGCGAACGGCACATTCAGCATCCGGGCAATCGTCTTGGCCAGCAATGTTTTGCCCGTACCGGTCGGGCCGACCAGCAGAATGTTGGATTTCTCCAGTTCCACGTCATCCTTCTCCGGCTTCCTGTCCAAATTGTGGCTCAGCCGCTTGTAGTGATTGTACACCGAAACCGACAACAGCCGCTTCGCGCGGTCCTGCCCGATGACATACTGGTCCAGGTTTGCCTTGATCTGCGCCGGTGTCAGCAGCGCATCCATGTCAACCTTCTCCGCCACACCGGCGGACGCTCCCTCCAACTCCTTCAAATAATCCGCTGCCAACTTGATGCAATCGGAACAAATACACGCGTCGATCCCCTCCATCAGGAAAGGGACCTCGGCGCTGCTCCGGCCGCAGAACATGCAGTGATCCTTGTTGTTTTTCCCTTTTTCCGCCACCGAATCCTATTTTTTCTTGGTCAGGATCTCATCCACCATTCCGTAATCCAACGCTTCCTGGGCCGTCATCCAGTAATCCCGGTCCGCATCGGCAAACACCTTTTCATAAGGCTGGCCGGAATGCTCGGAAATGATATTGTACAATTCCTCACGCGTCTTCTCAATCTCCCGGGCTGCAATCATGATATCGGCAGCCTGGCCTTGCGCACCGCCGAGCGGCTGGTGGATCAGCACGCGCGAATGCGGCAGGCACGAACGCTTGCCCTTCGCCCCGGCGCACAGCAGCACGGACCCCATCGAGGCGGCCAGACCGGTACAGATCGTCGCCACATCCGGCTCCACCAACTGCATGGTGTCGTAAATGCCCAGACCGGACGTCACCTGTCCGCCCGGCGTATTCAGGTACAGCGAAATATCTGCGGCACTGTCCGTAGAAGCCAGGAACAGGAGCTGCGCCTGGATGATGTTCGCCACATCATCGTCAATGGGCACGCCCAGAAAGATGATGCGGTCCATCATCAGCCGGCTGAAGACATCCAT
>CADBPH010000078.1 GCA_902796455.1 uncultured Bacteroidia bacterium | reverse complement strand
TCGACAAGAAGTTCGGCACGATCACGTTGGTCAAATATGAGTCTCTCGGAATTATCGGAACCGCTGTCGGCGGATGGGACAAAGATGCCGCGACCCTGGAGTACGATCCGCAGGCGAAGACCTTCAGCGCTACCGTGACCCTGGTTCCGGGCGAGTTCAAGTTCCGCTTCAACAGCGATTGGGATTATTCCCTCGGCGGTGAACTGGACAATGTGACCAGCCAGGACGGCAAGAACGGCAACCTGGTCAATGACAAGGAAGGCGAGTACAAAGTCGTGCTCGACGTCTCTGCCGCGCCTTACAAGGTCAAGTTCATCAATACCAGTTTCCCGGACAGGCTGTATATCCCCGGCTCGCATAACGGATGGGCCTTTACCAATTCCATCGCCGGTGACGGCGAAGGCCATTACGAGGGCTTCCTGAATCTCGGCGGCGAGTGGGGCTTCAAGTTCACTCCGGCCCCGCAGTGGGGTGCCGAGTGGGGTCTGGACAAGACGAAACCGGAGCCGGTTGACGGCGAGAAAGGCTTCAAGATCTACAATCTGACGGATTCCGACGCCGGCAATATCATGGAAGGTTCCGACGGTTCCTACCATAAAGTCATTGTGGATCTGACGAACCTGACGGTCAGTGTCGCCCCGATTACCTCGATCGGCATTATCGGTGCATTCGAGGGGAATTCCTGGGCTTCTGATTATGCTTCCATGACTTACAATGCCGAGTCTGACAGCTGGAAGGCGACGGGTGTCGCCATCCCGAAACGGACCGAGTGGAAGTTCCGCATGAACGGCGGCTGGGATATCAACCTGGGACCGGTGGAGGCAGGCGGCAGCCTGGAGAACCTGGTGCAGGATGGCAAGAATGCAGTTGAAACGGACGGTGCGGTCTATGATGTCGAACTGTTCATCTCCACGACTCCGTACAGGGCTGTGTTGACGAAAGTCGGCGACGTGGATGCACCCGAACTTCCCGAGGCCATGTACATGGTCGGCGAGGGAATCGTGGATTGGAATACCTTCCTTCCGATGACCCCGCTGGCAAACCAGAACGGCGCTTTCTGGGCCATCCGCTATATCGAAGCGGGCAAGGGCTTCAAATTCAGCCCGAAACCGGCCTGGGAAGGCGACTTTACCGGACTGGATTCCAATGAAGGCTATACGGTGGACGGCGGCAACTGCTTTGTCGCAGAGAGTGGCATCTATGCCATTGGGATCGACTACGGCAAGGGCAAAGTCGTCGTAGAACCGGCCAAAGTCTATGGCATCGGCGAAGCCTTCGGCGGTTGGGATGTGATGATGGACGCTGCGAAGTACGCTGCCAGCGGCAAAGTCCTAGTCGGGACGGCTTCCGCTAACGGTAATATGCGGACTTATGTAGCAACTTCGATTCTGGACGATCCGGCGAACTGGTGGCATGCCGAGCTGATCGTCAAGGACGGCCAGATCGTCTGCCGCGGTGCTGGCGGCGAACCGGAAGCCGTGGCCTTGAAGGCCGGGCAGAAGGTTACGCTCGATTTCAACGCCGGAACCGGTACGATTGAGTAAAAAATCACGTATCTTTATGGACTGAAGGCCCTGACCGGCCTTCAGTCTGCTATTTAATGAAACACATGACAAGGAGCAAATTACGTTTATTCGGCGCCTTCGTGGCGCTCCTGCTGGGAGCCGCGGCCTGCGATCCGTCCGGCAAAGAAAAGCCGCAGGCAAGTGTCACCGTCTCCGTCACTCCGGGAGCCTTATCCTTCACGGCGGCCGGTTCGGAGGAACAAACCCTTTCCGTAAAGGCGGACGGGCGATGGACCAGCTCCAAGTCTGACAACTGGGTCACGCTTTCCCCGGACAGCGGAAACGGCGATGCGGAGGTAAAGGTAAAATCGGCCCGGAATACGGGTAAGGCCCGTTCCCTCACGATTGCATTCACCGGTTCGGACAGTTCTTCCGGAAAGACGGTGACCGTATCTCAGGATGCCTACGAAGAAGCGTCCGAGACCCCGCTTTCGCCGGAGGCGGATGCCTTTGACGGGACCAAACGCTCTTCCCTGACCTATCAGTTGCTCATCTATTCGTTCGCGGACAGCAACGGCGACGGCGTCGGGGACTTTGCCGGGATCACATCGAAGCTGGATTACCTCGACAAACTGGGGGTGACCGCCCTGTGGCTGTCTCCGGCGCATCCGGCGATGTCCTACCATGCCTATGACGTGACGGATTACGGTTCCCTGAATCCTTTATACGGATCCGCCGGGACCAAGGAAAGTGCGGAAGCAGACTTCAAGGACTTGATTGCCAAGGCACATGGCAAAGGGATCAAGATTTATATGGACTATGTCTTGAATCATTCCGGCAAGGACAATCCTTGGTTCCAGTCGGCCATTTCCAATCCGGACGGCCCCTACGGGGATTATTATGTCATTTCCGAGAATCCCGATGCGGACGTGAAGGCGGGAAAAGTTCCGAATTTCGAAGGGACGACTTCTGCCGGAATGGGGACCTGGTATCCCGTCTCCTCGGGCTCCCGGGGCTATAAGGGCCGCCTGCGTTTCCATCTGGACTGGACTGCTGCCCAGAAAACAGTGACGGTTTCCCCGTCGTCCCTTTCGCCCCAGACCTCCAATCCTTCGGCCCGGATGTGGCTCTGGATCGGCAGCGTGGGGGCGGTGGGCCTGTACGAAGTGACTCCGAATGTGTTCGAAATCATCCTGGATGTGGATACGGACTGGGGATTCCTGGTCCGCACGTCCACGTCGACCTGGGACGGGGGCACGAAATGGGGCGCTCCTGCCGGGAGCGGACCGCTGGAAATGGATAAACCGTTCACGCTGGGGAACGCTTCTCCGGGAGACATTACCTTTGGCGGAAAGACGGTCTATTATTTCGCCAGTTTCAGCGAGTCGATGCCGGACCTGAATTACGGCCTGTCGGCCAGCGCCGCGGATTCTCCTGCCTTCAAGGCGATTGCCGCCACGGCGGACAAGTGGATCGGGATGGGCGTGGACGGATTCCGGCTCGATGCGGTCCGGTGGATTTATCAGAATTCCACCGGCGGCCAGAACCCCACGTTCCTGGACCAGTGGTACCGGCACTGCAATGACTCCTGGCATGCGGCGGGTCATGCCGATAACCTGTTCATGGTCGCCGAGGCCTGGATGGATGGCGGACATGCCCAGGAAAAAGCGTATTACAAGGGCCTTCCCTCCTGTTTCGAATTTGATTATTGGGGAAAACTCAAGGATGCGGTCGTCTCCCAGAAGGGGAGCGCCTATGCGCCGGCAGTCATCCGTTTCATCGAAGACCACAAGGCTGTCCGCAGCGACGCGGTGACCTCTTTGTTCATGACCAATCACGACGGGAACCGGGCGGCTTCCGATCTCGGACGTTCGCTCCCCAAGGAGAAGCAGGCTGCGGCCATGCTGCTGACTTCGGGCGGGAAACCGTTTGTCTATCAAGGAGAAGAACTGGGTTATTGGGGGACGAAGGATGGCGGAGACGAATATGTCCGTACGCCCATTATGTGGGACAAGGCCGGAAAGGATTGCGCCAGGAAGGGCGTGAACGGCAAGGTGGATGCAGCCATGCTGACGGCTTCCATTTCCGTGGAGGCGCAGGATGCCGATGCGGGATCCCTGCTGCAGGTATACCGGACTTTTGCCCGGTTGCGGAACACCTATCCGGCACTGGCCGAGGGGACCATGACGGCCCTGACCGGTGCCCCCGATGTGATGGCGGCATGGTACATGACCGCTTCGTCCGGCCAGAAGATGCTCGTGGTCCACAATGTGGCCGGGGTCTCTTCCTCGATGGTCCTGAACGACGATCTGTCCCATCCGGTCGCTCTCCTGGGCAGCGGCTCCGTGAAAGAGAAGACGTTGACGCTGGCGGCGAATTCCTCTGTTGTGTTTCTTTTGTAAATT
>CADBPH010000077.1 GCA_902796455.1 uncultured Bacteroidia bacterium | reverse complement strand
TCCAATCTCCGCTACAGCCTGGTCTCCCCCCTGGCAGATGTCGACACCGCCGTCAGCTACATGAGCCTGGGGCCCAAGTGGTATCTGGTCAAACGCATGGATGGCAGCAAAGATTGCAAAGTTATCGGCGGGCTCGAGATTCGCAACACACTGGATATCAGCAGCGTCAATGGCGTCAACCCCAAATTGCGCCTGTCCGGGCGTTTCTCGCTGGACCCGATTTCGGAAAGCGGCGGCTCCCCGGTCTTCGTCGACGGGAAACCTTTGCTGAAAATCATCCAGGAAAACGCCCTCATGATGCCCTTGATGCCGGCGCCGGAGGTCATCTGGCTGGCCGTCCTGATGATTGTGGCCGGACTGCTCCTGTACCTGTACAACCACAAGAGCATCCGCAACATGCTCCTCTCGATCCTGGGACTGACCCTCCTGATGGGGCTTTTCTATCTGGCCGGACGGGGATTGCGGACCACGATGGGGATTTTCTCCCCGACCATCTATGCAGACGGCGCCTTGAAATATTCCCTGGGAGCGGTACTGATTATCAATGCCTGGATCTATCTGGTCATCGTCTGCCTGTACCTGACCCGGAAAAAGTTGCTGGCCAAACTGTTGGGAAACCGTCGCCGCTTGCTCGCCGGAACGGCCGTCCTGCTGCTTACGCTCGGAGCCATCCTGGCCCACATCCACCTGTCGCTCCGCAGCATCATCCTGAATTCCAACATCAGCCTGGAGCTGTACAAGGTCAGTTCCATCAGCCGGTACACGGTCCTCGTGTACATCTCCTACATGCTGCTGATGATGACCATCCCGCTGATCCTGCAGATGTGCCGCCCTGCCGCCAAATTGCTTGGCGGCCTCCGGTACAATGTCTTTTCACAGGGCTGGAAGACTGTTTTCTCCGTTCTCTGCGCGGTATACCTCCTGGCCGTCTCCTCGATGCTCGGCTTCCGCCGGGAAGCGGACCGCGTGGAAATCTGGGCCAACCGCTTGTCCATCGACCGCAACCTCGGCTTCGAACTCCAGCTGAAAAGCGTGGAGAACGCCATTGCCAACGATCCGCTCATCGCCTCCCTGATCCGCCTCAACCCGGATTACCGCATCATCCTGAACCGCATCACGGAGAATTACCTGCCGCGCCTGAGCAACGAATATGATATCAGCATCTATGTCGCCGGGGATTCCGAAGAAGACCGGCAGATGATCCAGTTCCTGAGCGACCGGATCCTCGACGGCACCCCGATTTCGGACAATTCCCGATTCATCTATTCCCGTTCCGCAGGCGGCAGGGCACAGTATACCGGCATGTTTGTCTATTACCTCCCCGACCACGGAGCAAGCCGCATGCTGCTCAGCATCGAGTCGAAGGCGGACAAACAAGACAAGGGGTATGCCGTCATCATGGGCAGCACCGGCCCCGGATCCGTCGTGATCCCGCAACGGTATTCTTATGGGAAGTATCTGTCTGACAAGCTAGTAAGCTACAAGGGAGACTATGCCTATCCGACTGTTCTTTCCGGCAAGCTGCTGCAGGCCGGGCAGAGTGGTGAAACCCATGTCAGCATCGACAATTACATGCATTTCGTCAGCCAGGTCTCCGAAGAGGAAACGATCGTGATTTCCCGCCGGATGAACGGCGTCTCGCAATACATGGTCGCGGGCTTCATGCTGGCATTGCTGGCGTTCGCGTTCATCAGTTTCCCGGGGATCCGGCGCCGCCGCGGCAATTCCCTATTTGAAAAATCCTATTTCAAGAACCGGATCAATTCGGTGCTCATGCTGTCGCTTGTCGCCACCCTGATCGTCATGGCCGTGATCAGTATCGTATTCGTCTACGACCGCAATGAGTACAGCGTCATGAACCTGATGACCGGGAAAATCGGCACGATCCAGTCCATGCTGGAGGCCCAGTGCCGCCATTTCACGTCTTACCGGGACTTCAGCACCCAGGAGATGAACAGCGTCCTGGGCGACATCAGCGAATATACCCACTCGGACATCACCCTGTACACGACCTCCGGGAAAGTTTTCAAGTCCACCGATCCGGACGTCTTCGAAAGACTGATCCTGGGCTCCCGGACCGACGAGGCCGCCTACCGCAGCATCATGTACGACAACAAGCGGTACTACATCCACAAGGAGCATTACGCCGGCCACTCGTTCTATTCGATGTACGCCCCCGTCTTCAACGGAGACGGACACATGACGGCCATCCTCTGCGCCCCCTACACCGATTCGGGAGTGGACTTCCGGACCGAAGCGGCCTTCCATGCCGTATTCATCATCACGATCTTCTTGATCCTGCTGATTATCACCCGGTTCCTGTCATCCAAGGTGATTGACAAGATGTTCCGTCCGCTGTTGGAAATGGGACAGAAAATGAATGCCGCCCGGACAGAGGGTCTCGAATACATCATCTACGACCGGGAGGATGAGATTTCAACGGTCGTCCGGGCATACAACCTGATGGTCAGGGACTTGTCTGAAAGCAGCAAGCAATTGGCCCAGGCAGAGCGGGACAAGGCCTGGAGCGAAATGGCCCGCCAGGTTGCCCATGAGATCAAGAATCCGCTGACACCGATTAAGTTGCAGATCCAGCGCATCATCCGGATGCGCGAGAAGAATGACCCGCAGTGGCAGGAGAAATTCGATTCCATCATACCGGTGATCATGGACAGCATCGATACCCTCACCGATACGGCCAACGAATTCTCAACCTTCGCCAAGCTGTACAGTGAAGAGCCCGTGATCATCAACCTGGACCAGCTTGCGTCGGACGAAATCGCCTTGTTCGACGACAAGGACAACATCACCTTCCAGTACATCGGCCTGTCCGGCGCCACCATCTCCGGACCGAAACCGCAGTTCACCCGCGTCCTCGTCAATCTTTTGACGAATGCCGTACAAGCTATTGAGAATCAGCAGAAAGAGGACGGAAAAGACTTCCGGCAGGGAATGGTTATCCTGTCCGTACGGAACAGCACGGAAGACGGATACTATGACATTGTGGTGGAAGACAACGGCCCGGGGGTCAAAGATGAAGACCGGAGCCGCCTGTTTACCCCGAACTTTACGACGAAGAGCGGCGGAACAGGCCTCGGGCTGGCCATTTGCAAGAATATCCTGGAGCGCTGCGGCGGAGACATCCACTACAGCCGTTCCTTCACCCTGGGCGGCGCCTGCTTCACGGTCCGGTTCCCTAAGAATCCGTCTTAGCGCACTGCGGACACAGTCCTTTTACCATGTAATTGACCGACTCCTGAAGATAGCCCGCGGGAAGCGGGACAGAGGGAATCGGAATCTCTTCCAGACAAAACGTCCGGCGGCACCGCTCGCAGTAGAAATGGACATGCACGTCGCTGTCACTGCCCTCTTCATGGCTCAGGCACAACTCATAACGGATACCGGAGCCACTGTCTTCCAGGGTATGGACCAAGTGCTGCTCGCGGAAAAGGGCAAGCGTCCGGGATATGCCCGACTTGTCGATCGAACCGATTGCTTCCTCGAGTTCGGTCTGGGACATGGGACGCCCCGCCTCGGAAAGATGCCGGGCGATCAGGATGCGGTTGGCCGTGGGTTTCACGCCATGGTGCTGCATCAGGTCAATCAGGTCGGGAGCGGACATGGTTGCAAACGGATGGCGGTGGCAGAATCGCTCTCCACCACCGCCATCAAACTGATTTTCAGGATGATTAAACCCGCTGGCCGTAGCTGCGGTCGGTAGTATTGACCGTAATCACGTCGTCGGTGTTGATGAAGAGCGGGACCATGACTTTCGCTCCGGTCTCCAGGGTAACTTCCTTCAAAGCGGAAGTAGAAGCGGTATTGCCCTTCACGGCAGGCTCTGCATACGTCACTTTCAAGGTAACGTAAGTCGGGAGTTCGCAGGTGAGGCAACGCTCCTCCGGCTCTGTGACAAACATCATTTCGACATGCTGGCCTTCCTTCATGAGGTCGGCATTCTCCACGACGTCCTTCGGCAGGGAAATCTGCTCGTATGTCTCCTCATGCATGAAGTTGAAACCATCCTCATCACCGTACAAGAACTGGTAAGGACGCCTCTCGACGGTAATGGTTTCGATTTTCGCACCGGCCGTAAAGGTATTCTCCAGGATACGGCCGTTCTCGAGATTGCGGAGCTTCGTCTTCACGAAAGCAGGGCCCTTGCCGGGTTTGACATGCTGGAACCATACGATCGAGCACGGCTTGCCATTGTAGTTCAGATAAAGTCCGTTCTTGAAATCTGCTGTTGTTGCCATAAATTGCTATTGATTATGAATCTTTTTCCGTCTGCAAATTTAGGAATTTGTCAGTTTATCTGCAAAATTTTCTGAGCGACCGCTTCGAGAAGCCATTTCGGGGTCGAGGTCGCACCGCAGACACCCACCCGGTCCCCGTCCCGGAACCATTCCGGCCGGATTTCATCCGGGCTGCCGCAGCGGCTGGTCCGGGGATTATGGGCCCGGCACAGGTCGAAGAGCACTTTTCCGTTGGAACTCTCCTGCCCGGAAACAAACACCACCACATCATGGGAAGCCGCGAAATCCGACAATTGGGCATGCCGGGAAGCCACCTGTGAACAAATAGTATGATGCACCGTCAGGGAAGGATTGTATGCGCGGAGAATCCGGCAGATCTCTTCGTATTCCCCGGGGCTTTTCGTCGTCTGCGAGAAAATCTCCAGGGGTCCGTCGGCGGAAACCGCACCGCGTCCAAGCGCTTCTTCCAGCATGCGGACATTCTCCACGACCAGGACATCGCCGTCCACCTGGCCGACCAGTCCGAGCACCTCCGCATGGCCCACTTTTCCGAACAGGACGATTTGCCCTCCGGAGCCTTGCAGACGGGCATAAGCCTGCCGGATGCGCTCCTGAAGACGGAGGACGACGGGGCAGGTACAGTCCACGACCTCAAAACCCGCCTCACGGGCCCTTCGGTACGTGGAAGGGGGTTCTCCATGGGCGCGGATCAGCAGGGTTACGTCTTCCCGGCAGCCGGGGATATCCGACAGGTCCGCACAGGAGACCGTGCGGAGCCCGCGCGAGGACAACCGCTCCAGTTCCGCCTCATTGTGGACGATCGCACCGACAGAGTACAAGCGGCGGTCGGGATGGGCGGACAGGAAATCCTCCGCCCGGGTGATGGCCCGGATGACTCCGCCGCAAAAACCCGAGTGTGCGTCTATTTCTACTTGCAGCCTCATGCAGGGAACCGTTCCTCGATCAGTTGCCGGATCCAACGCATCTGATCGTCAAAGGTCATATACGTATTGTCCAGCACCACAGCATCTTCCGCCTGGGATAGCGGCGAGACTTCCCGGTGAGAGTCGATATAATCCCGCTCGAGCAAATTGTCCAGCACGGCCTGGAAATCCGGGTCCTGCCCTTTCGCTTTCATCTCATCGAAGCGGCGCTGGGCACGGACCTGGGGATCCGCCGTCATGAAAATCTTGATTTCGGCATTCGGGAACACGGACGTTCCGATGTCACGGCCGTCCATCACGATGCGTCCCTTGCGGCCGAACTCGTGCAGGCGTGCATCCACAAAGGCCCGGACTTCCGGAATGGTCGATACCGGACTGACATGCTCCGACACGCGCAGCGAACGGATCTCTCCTTCCACGGGACGGTCTCCAATATACGCGGCACTCCCCTGCGGGCCGCTCTCGAAATGGACATCCAGCGTCTTCAGCTCTTCCAGGAGCGCCTCCTTGTCGATCTGCCCGTCTTCCCCGATCAGGCCTTTCTCGAGGGCATGGAGGGTGACGCAGCGGTATAATGCGCCCGAATCCAGATAGGTAAAGCCGAATTCTTTGGCAATCAATTTGGCAAAGGAGCTCTTCCCCGTGGAAGAGTAGCCGTCAATGGCGATGATGATATCAGGTATGTTCATATTCAGGGTTTTCTCTGGAAGGAACAAATTTATGAAAAAATGCATAAAGTACGAGAAAATAGTCCGATATTTGTGTGTTGCTTCCATAAAACACTGTAAGGATGAAAGTTTTAGTTGTCGACGACGAAAGGGCCATCAGGAATGTGATGAAAGAGCTGCTGATGGATGAAGGATACCAGGTTGAGGTTGCTGAAGACGGGGCTGCCGCCCTTGAAAAAGCGGAAAAAGACCGTTTCGATGTCATTTTCTGCGACATCAAAATGCCCGGGATGGAAGGGACCGAAGTCCTGGCGAAACTGGTGGAAGAAGGGATTGAAACCCCGGTCGTGATGATCTCCGGCCACGCCGACATCGCAACGGCAGTCGATTGCATGCACAAAGGCGCTTTCGACTTCATCGAGAAGCCGCTCGACCTGAACCGGATCCTGGTCACCATCAAGAATGCGACGGACAAGGCCAACCTGGTCAAGGAAGTCAAAATCCTGAAGAAGAAAGTGTACGGCCGGCAGATGATCGGGGAATCCGCACCGATCCGCCATGTCCGTGAATTGATCGAGAAAGTCGCACCGACAGATGCCCGCGTCCTGATTACCGGGCCGAATGGTTGCGGAAAGGAGCTGGTCGCACAGAGTCTGCACCAGCAGAGCAAGCGGAGCGCCATGCCTTACATCGAGGTCAACTGCGCCGCCATTCCTTCAGAACTCATTGAAAGTGAATTGTTCGGACACAAGAAAGGATCTTTCACCTCCGCCGTCAAGGACCACAAGGGGAAATTCGAACAGGCGGACGGCGGCACGCTCTTCCTGGACGAAATCGGAGACATGAGCCTGGCAGCCCAGGCCAAGGTTCTCCGTGTCCTGCAGGAGAAAAAACTGACCCCGGTCGGCGGGGACAAGGATATAGAGGTGGATGTCCGCGTCATAGCCGCCACCAACAAGAACCTCAGGGAAGAGATTGAAAAAGGGCATTTCCGCGAGGACCTTTACCACCGCCTCAGCGTCATCCCCATCCGCGTGCCGAGCCTGGATGAACGCAAAGACGACATCCCCATGCTCGTCCAGTATTTCACGGAAGAATACTGCGCCAAAGTCGGGAAACCGGTCCGGGAGTTCTCCCCGGAAGCCATCGCCCTCTTGCAGGAAAAAGAATGGCCGGGCAACATCCGCGAACTCCAGAATGTCGTGGAAAGGCTGCTGATCCTCGGGGGGAACCCGATCAGCACCCAGGATGTCAAAGATTACGTAAACAATTAATCCTTAGCGCTTCCCGCTTTTGCAGCCAGGGCGCGCTCATGCTCTTGCTGCGCCCGTTCCACAGAGACGGAACGTTTGAGTATAAATCCGGAGCCCAGATACTTGGTCCGGACATCTTCGTCGGCCGCCAGGGCCTGCGGCGTACCCTGCTGCAGGATCGTCCCTTCATACAAGAGGTAGGCGCGGTCGGTGATGGCCAGGGTCTCACCCACATTGTGGTCCGTGATAATCACCCCGATATTGCGATATTTCAATTTCGCGATGATGTATTGGATATCTTCGACCGCAATCGGGTCGACACCGGCAAACGGTTCATCGAGCAGGATGAACTTCGGGTCGATCGCAAGGGCCCGGGCGATCTCGCAGCGCCGGCGCTCCCCGCCGGACAGCTGGATCCCGAGGCTTTTCCGCACCTTGGACAGATTGAATTCGTCAATCAGACTTTCCAGACGCTCTTTGCGCTCGGCCTTTGTCATCGGCGACATCTCCATGACTGACATGATGTTGTCCTCCACGGACATCTTCCGGAAAACAGACGCATCCTGCGGCAGATAACCGACTCCCTTCTGGGCGCGCTTGTACATCGGGAGGTCCGTAATATCTTCATCGTCCAGATAAACCCGGCCGTCATTCGGCACAATCTGCCCGGTTATCATATAGAAACTCGTGGTTTTCCCGGCACCGTTGGGCCCGAGGAAACCGACGATCTCCCCTTGTTCCACTTCCATGGAGACGCCCTTGACGACTGTCCGGACGCCATATTTCTTTACCAGATTCTCACAATGCAGTTTCATACTCCTTCTTTCTACGTATCCAGGCCCAGATCTTTCACCAGATTCATGATTTCCGCGTTCTTTTCTATCAAGGCCTGTGCCTTCTCCCGCTGGGTCAGGCTGGTTTTCTCCACTTCCTCGACCGGCGTCACCTCCACCAGCAATTTCAGCCGTGAGGAGGAGAGACGGGATTGCATCCGGCCTTCCAACTCCATCAACAACCGTTCCTGAATCCACTGTTGCTGGGAAAGATTGACAACAAAGAACGTCAGAACCTTCACGCCATCCGACTCATTGATCTCCACCTTGGCCGAGGACAAACTCCCGGACAGGCGCGGACGGGATGCATATTCTGCCGGCAAGGCATTCCAGGCGGCAAGAATCTCCTCGTCAGACGGCAATTTGTCGGACCGGCTGTCCTCCCGCGCGGCGGATGCCTCTGAAGAAGGGGCATCGATCGATGCGATGGACAGCGCCGAGGCGGCACGCGGGGCGCGGCGGCGCGTCCGGGCCGGGGCAGCAGGTTCCGCCGGCGAAGTGGGTTCCAGGGCCTCCGGGGCTGCAGCCGGCTTTTCGGCAACGGCGGATGCCGGAACTTCTGGAACCGCGGCCGGCTTTTCGGAGGCAGCGGGCGCCGGCTTCGGCCGGGGCGCTTCTGCCGGAACGGGAGCTGCCGGAGCCGGTTCCTTTGCAGCAGGGACAGCCTGCGCCGGTTTTGCCGCGGGAACGCCTCCGGAAAGGAAGCTCAAACGCATCAGTGCCAATTCGATATGCAGCCTGGGATTCACACTCGCCCTATAGCCGGCCTCGCACTGCGTCGTAATGGACAGCGCTTCATACAGGAAAGGCAGCGTACACCGCGAAGCCTGATCCCGATATTTCTTCTTCAAGGATTCCGGCAATTCCAGCAAGGCGTCCAGGGCACCGCTGCGGGCCACAAGCAGATCCCGCAAATGCGAGGACAGGGCTGCGACAAAGTGCAGGGCGTTAAACCCCTTGGACAAGACTTCGTCAAACTTGAGCAAGGCCTTCTGGTAATCTCCGGAAAGGAAATCCTCCACCAGACGGAAACAATGCTCATAATCCAGGACATTCAGATTCTTCAGGACATCCTCGTAGCGGACCTGCGTCCCGCAGAACGCGACGGTCTGGTCAAAGATCGTCAAGGCATCCCGCATGGCACCGTCCGCTTTCATCGCGATGACATGCAAAGATTCATCATCAATGGTCACCCCTTCCCGGGAAGCGATGCTCCGGAGGTTTTTCACCATGTCCGCGGCGCCGATGCGGTTGAAATCGTACGTTTGGCAGCGGGACAGGATCGTCGGAAGGATTTTGTGTTTCTCCGTGGTAGCCAGGATAAAAATCGCATGGGCAGGCGGTTCTTCCAGCGTCTTGAGGAAGGCATTGAAAGCCGCCTGGCTGAGCATATGCACCTCGTCCACGATGTAGACGCTGTACCGGCCGACCTGCGGCGGGATGTTCACCTGGTCGATCAGGGTCTTGATGTCATCGACACTGTTGTTCGATGCCGCATCCAACTCATGGATGCAATAAGAACGCCCTTCCCGGAAGGAGACACACGATTCGCACTCCCCGCAGGGTTCCATGTCCGCAGTGGGATTGGCACAGTTTATGGTCCTGGCAAAAATACGGGCCGCACTGGTCTTCCCGACCCCGCGCGGGCCGCAGAAGAGATAGGCATGGGCCAACTGCCCCCTGACAATCGAGTTTTTCAGCGTCTGGACGATATTGTCCTGCCCGAGCAGGGCGCTGAAAGAGTCAGGGCGGTATTTGCGGGCCGACACGATGTACGGATGCCCGGATGTTTCCTGGTTGGTATCTTGAGACATTCTTCAATTCCTTGTTCTCACAAATATAGGAATAAATTAAAACAGTTTCTAACTTTGCATGAACGGACAATAAAAAAAGACAGATATGAAACGGATTCTGACAATTCTCGCCGGCCTGGCCGTGTCGGTCTCCCTGATGGCCCAGGCACAGATCATTACGAAGAAAGAGAAACTCAGCGACTTCACCCTCAAAACGCTGAAGGTCGCCCTGCCCGGGAACGAAATCCTGGACGCGGCGCTGCGGGACGCTGTCAAAATATCGTGGCAGATTACGCCGTATGAGTTCTGCACCCTGGAAGAATTCGAAAAACTGAAAAAGAGCAAGGACTATTACTTCATGGTCCCCGTCAAGAGCGTCTACAAGAAAACCAAACTGCCCGGCATCATGATGCTGACTGTGGTCAAAGGCGCGACCGGAGAGAAACTGGATGACATGCTGGAAGTTGCGACCATCCCCGTCTGTCCGGCGGAAAACCCGACCGGACGCGAGGCCGCTTTCCTCCCCGCATTGGTCGACATCCTGCAGAACAACGTCTCCAAGAGCCTGGACGGAAAGTCCCCCGGGGTCAGCGCACGGGGCCGCATTCCCGCCGAATCGCGCGTCATCTTCTGTTCCGATGACCTGTCGGCCCAGATCGGGGAGAAAGAATCCCATTCGTTCTTCTCATCCAATTCCCTGGTCGTCGATGCGGATACGGCGGATGAAGCCTTCACCAACGGCATCCCCGGCACGCTGGTCAGCTATACCATCGCCCCGGCCCAGCCGGAAAAGGGCGCCCTGTGCTTCAAGATGCTGATCGACGCCCGCACCCATGAATTGTATTACTACAAGAAACACAAAATCTCCAAAAGCGCCGGAGCCGGATTCCTCAAATCGGATGTGAGGCACATCTGCCGGCGCTGAAGCCCCATAGGACATGATTACAGGTCAAGCCAGCAACGGCCTCCGGTATGCGGCCTCCCGAAGCGGATCGGCCGTCGGGTACTGCGCCCTCAGCATCCGGTGCGGAACCCGGGATGAAGCGGGATTTCCGGCCGGGATCGCGCATTTCACAGAACATACTTTATTCAAGGGAACCGCCCGCAAAAGCGCTTCCGTCATCAACAGTTACCTCGACAAACTGGGCGGGGAACTGAACGCCTATACGACCAAAGAAGAGATTGTCCTGCATGCGACCGTCCTGAAGGAAGATCTCCGCAAGGCAGCCGGGTTGCTGCTGGAAATTGCCACGACGGCCACCTTCCCGGACAAGGAAGTCGAAACCGAACGCGGCGTCGTCCTGGACGAAATCATGTCGTACAAAGACAGTCCGGCGGACGATGTCTATGACCGGTTTGAAGAGCGTCTTTTCGCCGGACACCCCCTGTCGGGGCTCATCCTCGGCACGAAGGAATCCGTCTC
>CADBPH010000076.1 GCA_902796455.1 uncultured Bacteroidia bacterium | reverse complement strand
GGGTATTTCATCATGTTCTGTTTCTGCGGCGTCGCTTACCTGATTGCCTGGACCATCATGAAATCCCTGGTGCCGAAGTACAAACCGATTGTGTTGGAATAGGTTTTCCTACGCTGTAAGAGCGATTTGAAAAAAGGGGGCGGCCAATAATCACTTATTGGCCGCCTTCTTTGGTTCTTGCTCCGCGCAGGCGGGAGGTCGCGGCACCGTACCGCTCAGGCGACGGAAGGCATGCATGACGAGTACGAGGGCTTTCCGGTCCATGGCTTGCTACAACAGGATCCAGTCCTCTTCCAGACAGCTCACATGGTGTTCCGTGATGCCCTTCTCGTCCATCCAGCGACGGGTGTCGCGGGTCTTGAGCCAGGTGTGCTCGGGCGCGGGCTCCCACACCCAGGACGGCGTAGGCCAAAGGCAGGCGCGGAAATTGATCGACTTGTAGAACTGTTCGTTGCAGCCCTGCTGCCCGTGATGGGCCATCTGCAGGTAGTCGCAGTCCAGATACTCCTTATATTGTGCGAGGACCCGGTTGCCGCGCTCCTCCTCGGCATCTCCGAGGAAGACGACACTCTTGGTATCGTCCCACATCCGGATGATCATGGTCTGTTCGTTGTAATGCTTCCTGGGAATGTCCATGTCCGCGACGCTCAGGATCATGATGCCTACGCCGTCCATGTCGAACCGCTGGCCGGCCTGGTGGACATTGACGAAATCTGTCCCGTCCATGAAGTTGTCCAGCGCCCGGTAATACCCGCGGGCGTTTTCCGCGCTGCCGGGTTCGCAGTCCAGGAACGCATCGGGAACCCGGGAATAGATGACCTTGTCGACGGTGATGCCCTGCGGGTCGTTCAGGATGGTCGCCAGGGCCTCCATGTGGTCCTCGTGCGGATGCGTGATGAACCAGAGGTCCACGTGATTACCGGCTTCTGCGAGATACTTGCGGAGTTTCTTCGTTTCAGCAGCATAGCCGCCGTCCACCATGAACACCTTCCCCCCGTTGGTTTTCATCAGATAGGATTCGCCGATGGTGTCGGTGACCGACGAAAGCTGCGTCAGGGAGAAATGCCCCGTGGGTTTCTTCCCGAAAAGTCCTTCCTCCTTCTTGCTCCATCCGGAGGGGACGCATCCGGAAAGGGCTACGCCCGCGGCGGCAAGTCCGGATACTTTGAAAAAAACTCTTCTGTCCATTCCAGTTTATCGTTTCAGTGGTTTTGTAGTATCTACAAATTTAATCAATTATCCCGTAGAAAGAAAGGGTCACCGGAATCGGTGACATGGCCGGCGGTATGGGCTCCATGTTCATCCAGAAGATTGCCGATGCTGTAAAGACGATTTGAAAAAGGGAGGGCGGCTGGCCGCCTTCTTTGGTTCTTGCTCCGCGCAGGCGGGAGGTCGCGGCTCCGGAAGGTTTCGTTCGCTTTCGCTCACTCCATCCCTCCTCTAACGTGCCCGAGGCCGTTCGCATCATCCCTTAGACGCAGTCCTGAATCGATATCCTTTGCTTTTGAGTCCTTTGTCCGCGGAACTGCCGCCGTACAGGAGACGGTAGCGTCCGGGCAGGGGTTCGACTTGCTGCGTCCGGTCGTTCCACCAGTTGAAGGTTTCCGGGGGCAGGGGAATCCGGGCGACGGCCGATTGACCCGCCGAGATGGTGACACGCGCAAATCCGCGAAGTGTCTTGGAAGGCCCGTCGGGATCTTTCCCGGCCTTTTTCACATAGAGCTGGACCGTTTCCGTCCCATCGACTTTCCCCGTGTTCTTTATGTTGATACACAGGTATTTCTGCCCGTCTTCCCCGCGGCGGATCCGGGCCCGTCCGTATCGGAAAGTCGTATAGCTCAGTCCATGGCCGAATGGGAACAGCGGTCTTCCTTCGAAGAAGCGGTAGGTGTGCCCTTTCATGCGGTAGTCCTCGAAATCAGGGAGCTGGCTGTCTGCTGCATAGAAGGTGACGGGCAATTTCCCGGAAGGATTGGTCTCGCCGTACAGGACTTCCGCGAGGGCTGTTCCGGCCTCCTGTCCGAGATACCAGGCCTGAATCAGGGCGGCGCATCGCTCCTGCTCGGGAGCCAGCCCGATGGCCGATCCTGAGAAATTGATGAATATCACTTTTTTACCTGCATCCGCGAGCGCTTTCATCAATTCCCGCTGGACAGCCGGCAATTCGATGGACGTGCGGTCTCCTCCCTTGAATCCGGGTACTTTCACCGGCATTTCCTCTCCTTCCAGCCGGGGCGAAATGCCTCCGGCAAACAGGACGGTCGGGTACTCCTCCAGTTCCTGCAGCAGGGAATTCTTCCTTTCTTCCGTCAGGGTATCCAGGGCATGCTTGCATCCCGGAAGATACTTCAGGTCCGGGATCCGGGCGGCCAGTGCATCTTTCAGCGTAACGGTGCGCAGGGGAATTCCTTCGTAATTGCCGCGGAGCATGATGGAATCCGCTGCGTTCGGACCGACCAGGGCGATTTTCTCATTCTTTTGCAGGGGAAGCGCGCGGTCCTTGTTGGAGAGCAGGACGATGCTTTCCCGGGCCATCTTCAAGGCCAGTTCCGCATGCTTCGGTCCGCACAGCAGATTTTCCGGGAGGGCGTCCCAGCAG
>CADBPH010000075.1 GCA_902796455.1 uncultured Bacteroidia bacterium | reverse complement strand
TCCCGTTTGTCAGCGGGCGGACCGAAATCACGCAGACGCCCATGGACGGCTGGAAGTCGGTCTATGCCTATGATGCAGAATCCTTTACAACAGAAACACTTCGGGACATCTGTGAGCAGGCCGGCGTGCATTTCTACCTGGACGAAACGCTGGCGGTCTTTGCGAACGAGCGGCTGCTGTCGATTCATTGCAAAGAAGGCGGCGAGCGGACTGTCTATCTCCCGAAAAAGGCGGCCAAGGTGGTCGACCTGTTTACGGGTGAAGTCGTTGCCAAACGCGCCAAGTCCTTCAAAACCCAATTCTCTTCGCCGGACACCCGGCTGTTTGAAATTATTTGGAAATGAAAAAAAGTAGATTCTTTCTTCCCATCCTGCCCCTGATCCTGTCGGTTCTCAGTTGCGGCAAACCCGGGACGGGGAACGAAGATATCCCGGACTTTGATCCCAATGGCGGATCCCAAAAAGAAGAGACGGTCCCGGATGTCCTTAAGCCCAAAGAGGGCTTCCTGGCGATGGGATATGTCAAGGATGCCGAGACCGGCAAAGGGATTCCGAATGTCGTAGTTAGCGACGGATGGAACTGTGTGAAAACCAATGACAAAGGGGTGTACTATCTGCCGGCCGAGACCGGAAAAAGCCGTTGCATCTTTGTCATTACGCCGGGAGATTACGAACCGCCGATGACAGACAACATCTTCAGAGGCTATCATAATCGGGGGCTGAAGGTTTCTTCAACCCAGCAATTTGATTTCACCCTCCGCAAACGGGCCGTGGACGCCAGTCACTTCAAGGCCCTCATGGTAGCCGACATCCAGATCAACAAGAACGGGCAGTTCTATGATACAGCGCGGGAGTATTTCCGTGCCGTGAAGCAAATGTATGGCAGCGAGACCCTGCCGACCTATATCTTCTCCCTCGGTGATCTTGTCTTTTCGACAAGCGGCCGCAATGCCGTCGCCCAGTCGATGGAGGATTACAAAAACATGATTTCTTCCACCGGCATTCCCTCTTTCCAGATCATCGGCAACCACGACCACTGGCCTCAGGCGAAAGCTCCTTTCTACGAGGCCACCAACGGTTATTACCAAATGTTCGGACCGGTCAACTATGCGGTGAATATCGGTGGAATCCACTTCATTATCCTGGACAGCATGGATTGGGGCGAATATACGGACACGGAAAAGGCGTTTCATGATGGGCTCAACGCAGAAGGCGCCGCGTTCCTCAAGAGCGACCTGGCACTGGTGCCGAAAGCGACCCCGGTCATGGTCTGCATGCATGTCCCGATGACCTGGTTCAAAGCCGGTTCCAATTGGAAGACCAAGTATCACAAAGAACTCATGGAAGCGCTCTCCGGTCACGATGTCCATGTCTGGTACGGGCACACCCACCACAACTCCAATTATGTCTACACGGCTGACCAGCTGGCTCAGTACGGCATCAAATCCATGTCGTCCCATTCCGTGGCGCGCTCCTGCGGCGGGCTTTACATGGGCGGACGGGTGCTCTCGACGGACGGTGTTCCCTGGAATGTCGTGGAGGTGGAGTTCAACGGGAAGTCCCTGGAGTACCACCAGAAGAGCTTCCCTTATACCTGTCCCAATACGACGTACAAAGCGGAGTTTCCAGATGATGTCTGGGTCATCGGCCCCGACAAGACCGGAGACGATTATGTCTGGTGCAACCCTTATATGTATGACAACGCCTGGGCTAAGCCGGAATGGTGGGAGAACGGGGCAAAGGTTGCGGACATGGAGGACCTGCGTTTGACCGCGCAGTTTGATCCCTGGTACAAGTGGCTCTGTACCAATGTCCACCATGTCGATTATACCAATGACGAAGTCTCACATGACCATCTGTTCCGCATCAAGCCATCAGAGGGGGTCAAGGAAGGAGAGGTCCGGGTCACGGACCGCTTCGGAAAGACCCATGTCCGGAAAGTCTCCTGGTAACGGGTCTTAGAATTCCGCAGGGGTTTTACTTATTTGAAGATTTCATTCAGGATTTTGGCGAGCCGGTAGCCGGCATCCCGCAACTGGCTGAGCATGATTGGCCTGACCTCCGTACTGTACGTAGAGGGCAGCGTATCTCCCTCCTTCCAGGTATTGTGTAATGGCCAGCATTTCTCGGCGGTCCTTCCCGCCCAGTCGAAGATATTGCCTTCCGTGATTTCCTTGATTTCTTTCGGACTGGCGGTATCTGCAAGGAAAGCCATGTCCCCGAAGCTCTTCGGCAGGTTCGAGTCGAAGACCGCTCCGTCCCAGAAGCTGTGGAGCGTCATCGCCTTTTCCTTGAAAACGATATTGATCTTTCCTTTTACGGGGTTGGCCGGCAGATACACGACGTGCATCGGGCAGTGCATATCTCCGAGGAAGTGGACAATCAAGGCGATGGCTTTGTAACGCTCGAACGGATCCATCTTTTCCGCGTTCTCGTGCAACTGTTTCGAGAGGAGGGAGACATAATAGGCGGCATTGTTGATGTATGCCCCGTCCAAGTTGTCGGTGGGATAGCATTTGAAGTTTTCGTCGACCGTAATGGAGTGGCTCCACGGGGAGATGTTCAGCGGCGTGGTAAAGTCGAAGTTTTTCAGGAACGCAACCCGGGCGGCCTCCGGATTGGACGGGACAAACCCCAGGTCCATGGTCCAAACAGCCCGGTATACATCGGCATCGGAGGCGATGGCGGGAAGCGGGACTCCGAGATATCTCAGGAGGGTTTTCCGGGCCTTGGGGGTGAGGTGGTCCTGGGCGATTTTCGCGACAGTCGCATGTCCTAAATTTCCCCAGGAATTCGCCTTTGGAGAGAACAGGAAGGAAAGGGAGAGAGCCATGAAGGCGGCCAGTGCGTTCTTCAGTGTGTTCATGGTTATTGTTCGAAAAGGCTTGTTTTTGTAAGTATACGCAATATTTTGATGTCTTCCAAATAAATGATATATTTGAGAGTATATAAAAACAATCAAGCACCCATGAAAAGAATCGCATTGCTTTTTGTTCCGGTCTTGCTGCTGGCGGCCTGCGCCAAGCCGTATTCACCGGACCCGACCGCAGAATGGAAGTTGACCCTGGTTTCCCTGGATTCTGCGAAAACCAGCCTGGTTATTCCGTCCTCCGAGGCGGGGACCCCGACCGTCAAGCAGAAAGGGAAGGTGACGGAAGTTGCATTCTCTTCTGTGGGCGGCAAGGACGTTGACGTGATTTTCACGTATAAGGGAAATGCACAATCCCACGAAGTGACCCCGACCGTGATCAACCGGGAGCAAGGCTGGGCCGCCATCGAGCTCGCCGGACCGGAGGAGCGTGACCTGGGGGTCGATGTCGAGAAGATGAAACTGCTCGTTCCGGAAGGTGCCGGGCTGCGTTTCGACCTTTCGAAGGTGGCCGCACAGTGGGGTTGGACAGAGGATAAGAAAGAGAATTGTTTTGTCTACCGCAGACCTTACCCTTGCCGGCACATGACCATGCAGTGGGCGGAGTTTACCGGCGAGGAGGGGAATCTCTACCTGGCCAGCCATGACCCCGAATTCCGTTGGAAAGTGTTCCAGTTCAGGTATTTCCCGCAGGAGAAACGGGTTGCGTTCCGCAGTGAGAACCGCTTTGTCTGCTTCCCGGGCCAGACCTGGGCCGGTCCGCCGACGCTGGTCGCCCGGACGGAAGGTTCCTGGAAAACGGGAGCGGAAACCTATCGGAAATGGTTCCTTTCTGTTCGGCCGCTGGTCGCCAAGGCAGACTGGGTCCGCAAGAATTCCGGCTGGCTGCTGACGATTCTCCGGCAGCAGAATGACGAATTGATGTGGAACTACGACGAGGTCGGTACGACGTTGCTGGATGCTGCGGACAAGCGGGGCATCGATATCGTCAGCCTCTTCGGCTGGACGGTCGGGGGCCACGACCGCTTCTATCCCGACTACGACATCGATCCGAACATGGGCGGGAAAGAGACGCTGAAGGCCTCCATCAAAAAGATCCATGACCGGGGCCTGCGCGCG
Source organism: uncultured Bacteroidia bacterium (assembly GCA_902796455.1). Taxonomy (GTDB): domain Bacteria; phylum Bacteroidota; class Bacteroidia; order Bacteroidales; family UBA932; genus Cryptobacteroides. The sequence goes on along the minus strand of CADBPH010000075.1, from coordinate 7,158 downwards.
ACGGTCTATGCGAACGGACAGCTGCTGGACAAGAACGAGACGCAGTTCTGGCCGGACACGGGTCAGTTTATCTCCGTGAAATTGCAGAATGGAAACCTCCGGAGTGCCCGGTTCTGGAAATACCGGAGTGCGGGACCGCGCGATTTCGGCCTGGCCTGCTACCAGACCGATGCCTGGAAAAACCGGCTTCTCCGCCTGGCGATGCAGGCCCACGAAATCGGGGCGGACGGCATCATTTACGACCAACTGGGTGTCCAGGAACCGGCATACTGCTTCGCGGAAAACCATAACCATGCCTCGCCGGCCGTCGTGTACGAACGGGACCGGACGGAAATCCTGGAATGGATCTCGGCGGAAATGAAAAAATTGAATCCGGACTTCCTGGTCATTACCGAGGGTCTCGTAGACTGCGAACTGAACGGGGTCGGCATGTTCCACGGTTATTCCACTACTTCTACAGCCTGCCCGTATCCGGATCAAATCCGGCACATGGCGGCCGAAGACAGTTTCGGCTCCATTTTCCCGGACATGTTCCGGTACACCTTCCCGGAGGGAGATGCCACGATCCGCATGGGCAATCCTGCATCGACCCGTCCGAGCCTGAATTTCGGGACTACCTTCGGTTACAAGCATGAGCTGGAATGCCGGTACATGCCGGACAAACGCTATCTGGTGGACGGAATCATTCCGGCAGCGGAGGATTATGGCGATGTCACGGGCCCGCCGGATTTGAAGCAGATTCTGGAACAGGATCCGGCCGAAGTGGTCGCTTACAGCAAGGCGGTCATGGATTTCCGCCGGAAATACGAAGACCTCCTCTATGTCGGGAACTTTGTTTCGGACAACAATTTCGCCCTGACGTCCGCGAATCCCTACGTGCTCGGGCGCGCCTTCGTGAACGGAGACAAAATGGGCGTGGTCGTCTTTAACGCTTCCGATGACGAGGCCGCTTCCTTCACGGTTACCCCGGACAAAGGCTGGACACTGGTCGAAACCGCCGCTCCGGAAGGTACGCCCGTCGAAGGCGACCTGCCTGCGCAGAGCATCCGTCTGCTGGTTTACAAGAAATAAATAACTGGAAATCATGCGTTTGGCTACCATTCCCTTTTTCATTGCGCCGGCAATCAGCGTCCTGATGCTGGCCGGCTGCGCCCGCCTTCCCTTCGAGGAGTCCGTCGATCCCGGCGCCTCCTGGTCCCTGGTCATCGAATCCCTGTCGAATCCGGACAACGTACTCACTTTCACGCAGGAAGACGCCCAATTGCTGGCCTCCAGGAAAGAAGGGGGAAGCCGCGTCTTCCGTTTCGGGGACATCTGCGGGAAAGACATTGAAGTTTCCATCCGGTACGCCCGCTCGGCTGAAGACGGCGCCCTCGACGTCTCTGCGGAGATCCGCAACGGGACGGAGGACTGGGTCGTCTCCGAGTTTTTCGGCCCGGAAATCAAAGGGCTTGGCATCCGGAATCCGGAGGAGTATTCCCTGATCCGGTCGACCCGGAAAGGACTCCGGACCGACATGCGCGCCTTGAAAGCCGTCGCCGGCAAGAAAAAGGACGCGGATGGTTGGAGCTGGAAAAAGGAGGGCTATTACGAGATCCCTCCCTACGGACCGATGAAGTTCTGCATCCTGGCGGGAAAAGAAGACGGTCTATATCTGGGCATCGACAACGACAAATATGAGAAGATCGGCGGAATCTTCCGGTATTATCCGGATTCCGACCAGATCGGGATCATGAACCGTTCCTTCTTTTTCTGCCACCCGGGCGAGACCTATACAACCCCATCCACCCATCTCTGGGCATACAAGGGCGACTGGCACGTGGCGGCCGACCGGTACCGGAAGTGGTTCCTGGCCCATCACGAAATCGCCCCGCACCCGGAATGGGTCCGGCACACGACCGGCTGGATGCTGACCATCCTCAAGCAGCAGAATGCTGAGATTATCTGGCCCTACGCCGCCATCGGCCGGGAGATGTCCGACGAGGCAGAGAAAAACGGATTCAACTTGCTGGGCCTTTTCGGACGCGCCATCGGCGGCCATGACCGGTTTTATCCGGATTACACCCCGGACCCGGACATGGGCGGGGAAGATGCGTTCCGGAAGGGGCTGGAAGAGATGCATGCGCGGGGCCTGCGGGCCATAGTCTATACCAACGGGCAGCTGCTGGACCGCAACGGGTTGGATGACTGGTGGGAAACGACCGGAAAAAGCCTTTCCCTGGTGAACAAAAAGGGAGAGGTGTACGGAGAATCGTTCCAGAAATTCCACGACGGGCCGAACCGGCAGTTCACCTGGGCCTGCATGCGAACCAGCCAGTGGCAGGACATGCTGATGGATTTCGCCATGGACGCGGCCCGGCTGGGCGCGGACGGCATCATCTTCGACCAGTTGGGCGGTCCCAGTTACCGGAGATGCTACAGCAAGGACCACGGGCACAAGGTCCCCGATTTCGCGTATGGTCCCGACTTGATGCAGACCCTGGAGCACATCTCCCGGGAGGTCCGGAAAACATATCCGGATTTCGTCTTCATGACGGAAGGGTACTGCGACTATGAACTGCCCTCGGTCACGATCTCGCACCGGGGCATGTCGGGCCGCTCTTATGCCACTGCCACCCAGAAAAACATGGAGGACATGGCACTGCACCGCGGGGTTTCCTACCCGTTCCCCCAGTTCGTGACCTATACCTTCCCGGAAGCCCTCGGCACGACGAACAATCCGGCCCCGACCAACAGGCGGATCTATATCAATTACGCCGCCATGTTCAACGACCGGCCTGAAATCGAGGTACGCTACACCCCGGACAAACGCTTCCTGGAAACCGGGATCAACCGGACAAAGGAAGAATACAAAAACATCAAGGGTCCTACCTCCGGCTCCGGTCCTTTCCACGAAGATGCGGTCATGCACGACGACTTGCATACCCTCCGGCTATATTCAAAACAGGTCCTGGATATGCTCCGGGCCCATTCCGATGTGATGTACGACGGAATCTTTGTGGATGATAGGGGCTTCACCCTTGACAGCGGCAGCCCCCTCGTCTATGCGAAGGCGTATGAGAACGGGAACAAACGGGCCGTCCTGGTTTGGAATATTTCCGACAAGGAAGCGGCTGCTTACACGGTCACGCCGGACGCCGGCTGGACGCAGGTGGAGATCACGTCTCCGGAAGGTCCGGTCGCACCCGGAAGCCCGCTCGCCCCGCAAAGCTTGCATCTGCTTGTATTCAAGAAGTAATCAAATATGGTTTGCACAATGAAAACACGGATACTTACTCTCCTGGCAGCCCTTCTGGCCGCTGCCGGCTGTTCCTCTCTTCCGCTCACCGAGTACATCGATCCCGCGGCAGGATGGGACATTGTCATCGAATCCATGACCGGAGACCGGCAAGACATTACCCTCAGCACGGCGGATCTCCAGCCCGTCAAGCAAGGCAACACCTATCTGTATGAAGGGGTCGGCGGAAAGAAAATCGACCTCGCTGTCACGTATGCGGCTTCCGCCCAGGTAAAAGGTGCGCTGGAGGTTTCCCCGCGCATCACCAACAACGAGGAGGGATGGATCGTCCTTTCCGTGGAAGGTCCCGGCCTGAAAAGTTTCCAGGCGACGACGGAAGATGCATTCCTCGTACCGAGGGGTACCGGGTGGCGGCTCCCGCTGAAAGCCATCGCCCAGGCTCCGGAGAAAAAGGCCCCGGCTCCCTGGGGCTGGGACGAGAAGGAGGGCGTTTATTCTTTCTCACAGGCCTATCCGAGCATGAACAGCACCATGCAGTGGGGCGTCCTGCAAAGCAAGGACGGCGGCATCTATGTCGCCAGCCACGATGAGACCTTCTCCTGGAAAGACATGAAGGCCACCTGGAAACCGTCCACCGGTGAGGCCGGCCTCTATTTCAAGAATCGCATGACCTGCTTCCCGGGCGAAACGGCCGAGGTGCCCGCCACCCTGTTCTGCCCTTACAAAGGCGAATGGTATGCAGCCGCCGACATGTACCGTGCCTGGTTCCTGTCCCGGCGCAACATCCTCGAAAAGCCGGAGTGGGTGCGCCGCAACACCGGTTGGCTGCTGGCCATCATGAAACAGCAGAATGACGAAGTCATCGTGCCCTACAGCGGCGTCGGAGACCTCCTGTCCGATGCGGCCGAGGAGCGCGGGATTGATGTGCTCGGCATTTTCGGCCGCGGCATCGGCGGACATGACCGCTTCTACCCGGACTATTCCTCCGATCCGAAGCTCGGCGGAGACCAGGCTTTCCGTGACGGCATCGCCAAGGCGCACGCAAAAGGCAAGCGGGTGATTGTCTATACCAACGGCCAGCTACTCGACGAGAACGGGACACAGTTCTGGCCCGATACCGGCCGCTTCATCACGGTTCTCCGCAAAGACGGGGTCCTGGATTACCAGACCTGGCACAAATATGCCGACGCCCCCGCCCGGGTCCACGGCATGGCCTGCCAGCGGAGCAACACCTGGCGGGAAATCATGCTGCGCCTGGCCAAGCAGGCCAATGCCCTTGGGGCGGACGGTTTGCTGTACGACCAGCTGGCGACGCGGGGCCCGATGCTCTGCTACAGCCCCGACCACGGACACCCTGTCCCGGCCATCGTCTATGGAGAGGACCGGACGGAGAACATGGAGTATGTCCGGACGGAAATGGCCAAGATCAACCCGGATTTCATCGTGATGACCGAGGGCCTGGTGGATGCGGAATTGAAGACCATCGGCATGTTCCACGGCTGCTCCGAGTCGGCCGGCATCCGGCCGGAGGATGTTTTCCTGAAGCGTTTCACCGATGATGCCCCCGTACAGCGGTATCCGGAACTCTTCCGGTACACCTTCCCGGAGCTGGTGACGACCGTCCGGCATCCCAACCCGGCCCATACGCGCTATTCGCTCAATTACGGAATCGCTTTCGGCTTCCGCAATGAAATGGAACTGCGCTATGCCGCCGACCGGCGTTATGTCGAGAGCGGCCAGGTCCCGGTGCGCGGGGATTATGGCAATGTGCTGGGTCCGCCCGATCTCCAATTCATCGAGCAAGCCGGCGACCCCCAGGAAGCCAATCAATACTACAAACAGGTCCTCTCGTTCCAGAAAGAGCATGGTGACCTGCTGATGGAAGGACAGTTTCTCGCCGGCAAGGGCGTGAATCTCGAAACACCTTCCAAGTATGTGCTGTCCAATGCTTTTGCGGACGGGAACCGTCTCGGCGTCCTGGTCTGGAACACGTCTGCGGAAGAAGTGGCGTACAAAGTTTCCGTGCCGGGTTACCGGCAGAGCGGAATCTGCGCGCCCGACCGTGAAGTGACCGCCGGCGATCCGCTCGCCCCGAGAAGCGTCCACCTTGTTTTATTTGAGAAATAATCTTTTACGCGATGAAACGGCTCTTGTTTTTCATAGTACTCCTTGCTGTAGGAATCCCGGCGCTGGGCCAGAAACCGGCCAAGACGGCATCCATTGTCGTAGATCCAGCTGTGGCCGTCGGGCCCATCCGGGATATGCACGGGGTCAACAACGCACCTTACGGCGCCATGTCCAAATGGTACAAGGCAGCCAAGATTCCCTATATGCGCCCGCATGACGCCACCCATGCCACAACCTATGGCGGGGACCATACGATCGACATCACCGGTATTTTCCCGGATTTTTCAAAAGATGAGAATGATCCGGCTTCCTACGATTTCCATTATTCGGACGAAACCATCGCCCGGACCTTGTCGGCCGGAACAAAGATCCTGTACCGGCTGGGGCAGAGCATTGAACACGGAACCAAGAAATACGGGGCCTATCCTCCGGCGGATTATGAAAAATGGGCCCGGATCTGCGAGCATGTCATCCGGCACTTCAATGAAGGATGGGCGAACGGACATCATTGGAACATCCGGTATTGGGAGATCTGGAATGAACCGGATATCGACACCCCGAACGACCGCTGGAAAACGGATCCCCGCATGTGGGGCGGTCCGGCAGAAGAATTCTATAAATTCTACTGCATCGCTGCCAAGCATTTGAAGAAGTGCTTCCCGGACTTGATGATCGGCGGGCCGGCTGTGACCGGGTCCATCGAGAAGCAGTCACAGATGGATTGGCTGACCGGCTTTTTCGAGGCGGTTGCGAAAGAAAAGGCTCCGATGGATTTCTTCTCCTGGCACAGTTATGTCCATGACCCCGCTCAGTTGTTGCGCCGCAACCATCTGATTGACTCGACAATGGCCGCCCATGGGTTCGCAGATGTCGAATCCATCCTGGATGAATGGAATTATGTGATCCAGTGGTCGGAAACCTCTCCGGAAAGTGCCCGGGCCCGGTTTACTGAAAAAGCAGCAGCCCTGATTGCCGCCTTTATGATTACCGCCCAGAACGAGACCCGGATCAGTAAGCTGATGTTTTACGATTTCCGCCCGAGTACGACTTACAACAACGTGTTGGACCCGGTCGACGGAAAACCGCTCCGGTCCTATTTTCCGTTCCTGATCTGGTCCAAACTGGCGGAATACGGAACGGCCGTGAAGGTGGAGGTGAACGAGCCCAATTGCTATGTCACCGCCGCACGCAGTCCCAAGGGCAAACTGCGGATCTTTGTCTGCCGCTACACGTACGACAGCAATGATGTGTACAGCAAAGAACTCTCCCTGAAGGTGGAAGGCCGGAAGCTGGAAGAAACGACGGCCTTTATCACAGATTCGCATTTCCTCCACACGGCCTATCCTGTTCCTGCAGATAAAAACGGGAGGCTGAGAATCTATCTGGAGCCCAGGGCCTTCATGATGCTGGAATTGTAATTACCGGGCGCTGTCGAGGCCTTAGGAAATCGCATCGAGGAAGCGGTCCCGGGAAGGGATGTCAGCGGCCTCGATGCGTTTTTTCAGGCGGGAGATCCGGTTGTAGACCACCGTCTTGTCTTTTTCCAGGAGGGTGGAAACCGCCGTGGCGGAAAAACCGGCCGCGAGGAAGGCATAGAGCCGGAAATCTTCCTCCTTCCATTTGGGGAACGCCGCGCGGACAGCTTGCATGAGGCCGTCTGACTGCCGGTTCAGCAAGGTTTCCAGACCTTGCGGATCCTGCCTCAGTTGTGTGATGACAGAACGGACTTCTTTCAGTACTTTCGGCTGGAGGTTGTCCGTTCCTTCGTAGATGTAGTACTGTTCGCAGAGGCG
>CADBPH010000074.1 GCA_902796455.1 uncultured Bacteroidia bacterium | reverse complement strand
ATGGATCTTCAGCCCGGTTTTCTGGAGCATCGTGTCGTAGACGGCGCTGTTGAGCGCCTCTCCGGCCGTGCACAGGTATTTCAGGGAGGACAGATCATAACCGTCCAGATCCTCCTGGATCAGGAAACGGAAGACCGTCGGCGGGGCGCAGAGGGACGTAATATGGTATTGTTCAATCTTGTGCAGGATGTCTTCCGCGCGGAATTTCTCGTGGTCATACACGAAAACGGCCGCGCCGGCAAACCACTGTCCGTACAGTTTTCCCCAGACGGCCTTCCCCCAGCCGGTATCCGCGATGGTCAGGTGGAGGCTGTTCTCGTCCAGGTTGTGCCAATACACGCCGGTCAGCAGGTGTCCGAGGGCGTAGCGGAAGTCATGGGCGACCATTTTCGGCTCTCCGGACGTGCCGCTGGTGAAGTACATCAGCATGATGTCATTGTTCGAATTGACGTGCTCGGGGCGGCGGAAAGGGGGAGCCTGCATCCATTCCTGATGGAAATCGTGGAAGCCCTCCGGGACGATCGGCCCGATGCTGATAAGCGTGCGCACCGTCCGGCCGACACCGCCGCAGTGGTCCACGGCTTTCCGGATGTGCTGGAGAATGTAGTCCTCTCCGGCGCAGACGATGGCGCGGATGTTCGCCCGTTTGATCCGGTAGATGATATCCAGGTCCGTCAGCAGGTGTGTGGCCGGAATCGCGATCGCGCCGATCTTGTGCAGCGCGAGCATGGTGATCCAGAATTCGTATCGCCGCTTCAGCATGATCATGACCATGTCGCCCTTGCCCAGCCCCAGCGACTGGAAATAGGCGGCGGCACGGTCGGACTGCTCTTTCAGGTCCGCGAAAGAAAAGCGGATGCATGCACCCTGGTCATTGGTCCAGATCAGCGCCGTCTTGCCGGGGGCTTCCTGCGCCCATACATCCATGACGTCGTATGCGAAGTTGAAATCCTCCGGGCAAAGCAGCTGGAAGTTCCGCCGGAAGTCATCCATGTCCTTGAACGACGTTTGTTTGAGGAATCTTTCTATCATCTTCGGATTTTTAGCGATACGAAAATAGAAAATACCTCCAGAACAAAAAAACAGAAGGGGAAAAATGGTCGGAATTCTCGGTTAATCGGGCATTTTTTCTATTTTTCTCCCGAATAAATAGGAAAATATGTCCGGATTTCCCATTTTTGTGTCATGCGATCGAATCAAACACACCATCTGCAACTGGACATGCTGCCGCGCATGGACCGGACCCTTTTGTTGGAAAGGGATATTGTTGTCGCGGACAATATTGACCAGCGGATTCCCCGCGGCATCGAGGAGGCCGTCGCGCACGGGGAGACGACCCGCATGGTTTCGCCCAACAGCCTGGCCTTTCCCTACCGGGTCATGTTCAATACAATTATCTATGTGACAGCCGGATGGGTAGAGTGCAGCATCAACCTGACGCCCTTCCATATCCAGGCGCCGGCCCTGGTGCTTTCGCCCTCCGGTGTTATTCTGGACGACATCCGCTATCCGGTCGGGACCCGTTCCCTGATCATTGCCTATACGAATGACAGTTATATCGCGACCTTGTCCACTCCTTCGGCGAAAGTGATCCGGAGTGCCACCCTTTCGCCGGTCTGCATTCCGCTGGAACAGCGCCGGATGGACCGGTATATGCGCCTGTTCCGGATTATCCAGCACACCATCGGCAGTCCGGACAATATTTTCAAGCGGGATATTATCAACGGGTTCACCCAGGTCGTTTCCGGCGGGATTGCCAAAATCCTTCTGGAGCAGAAGGCGGCCGTCGGCCGGGCGGAGCGGGACGATGTCCTGCTCGGACAGTTCATCCGCCTGGTGCAGCGCCACTGCCGGACAGAGCGCGAGCTGGCTTTTTATGCGGATTGCATGCACATGACGCCCAAGTATTTATCGCGGATCATCAGTGCGACGGCGGGTAAGAATGCTTCTGAGATCATCCGGGAGAATGTCATCCTGGAGGCCAAGGTGCTGCTGCGGAGCGGGCAGTACAATGTCCAGGAGGTCAGCAATGCGCTGCATTTCCCGAATGCTTCTTTTTTCGGCCGGTATTTCCGGGATGCAACGGGTCTGACGCCCCGTCAGTTCGCCTTGCAGCGGTAGCCGGGCCTGTCTGTGGGATTGATACAAAAAAAGAGGAGCTGGCGAAAACGCCAGCTCCTCCCGGATTCTAGGCTGTCCGAAGACTAATTGCCGTCGTTGGAAGCATTGTTCTCCCAACCCGGATTCTGGGTGATGTTCGGGTTGCGGACCATCACCATGGCCGGGATCGGGTAGAGATACTGTTTCTTGCCGAAGACACGGTT
>CADBPH010000073.1 GCA_902796455.1 uncultured Bacteroidia bacterium | reverse complement strand
TTGATCCGGACAGAGACATTCGCGATGCTGCTGTTTTCCGCGGCCAGCTTCTCCAACAAGACCAGTTCCTCGATCGACTCGCAATTGAACGAACCGATCTTGTGCTTGAGGGCGTACAGCAATTCTTCATCCTGCTTACCGACACCGGCGAATACGATGTTTTCCGGCCGGCAGCCATTTTCAATGGCATACCGGACCTCATTGCCGCTCACGCAGTCCACGCCCAGGCCCCGTTTGCAGATATAGGCCAGCAGGCGCTTTTCGTAATTCGCCTTGACAGAATAATGGACCATGATCCCATACTCCTCCGCCAACGCGGCCACTTCGTCCACCGTGGCACGGAAGAGATCCATGTCGTAGTACCAGAAAGGAGTCGCCAAGTTCTTGACTGTGGCGAAATTTTTGATTTTCAGCATAAATCCAGAAGCTATTTGTCAAGTTCAGGACAAAGATAAGCATTCCGGCGGGATTTTCCCGCATCAGACGGCATTCTTCCTGCGCAGTTTGGCCAGCAGACGCTTCAGATCCAGGTCTGGCATATGGGCATGCCGGTGTTTCTTCTCGGGCTTGATTTCCTCGAAATCAATCAGCAAGCCGGTATCCAGCACGTCGCCGAATTCGTCATTGATGGCCGTCCCGAAAATCTTCATCGTCGGGGAGAGATTCATGTATGAATTCACCAGCGGCGGGATATTCTCCCCCAGCTTGTGGACCTCGGCCTTGAGGATCTTGTAGTCTTCCGCGAAGTCGTCCGCCGTCAGGATTTTCTTGAACCGGCGCGAATTCCCCATGGAAAAGGCTTTCTTCGGAGTGACCAGGCTCTCGTTCTTCACACCGAAATGCTTGTCCAGGAAATAGAGGATCATCGCCAGCGCTTCTTTGTTGAAAGAAGGATAGATCGTCATCTTCCCGAACATGTAATGGGCCCGGTCCTTATACAGCACCATCAGGGCGCCCAGCCCGTCGAACAGGTTATCCAGGGCATAAATACTCTTCGAGCCGGCTTTCGTTCCCTGGTAATCCACATTGACAAAGGAACGGCCCAGTTCCACCGTATTCAGGAAATACTTCTGGAGGAACTTGCGGCTGAACTTGAACAAGTGGGAAGAGGTCAGGACCGGCTGACCGTAATAATCGAAAAGGGCCTGGTCGCACAGCGCATAGCGATACCCGCCGACAATGCACTCATCTTCCGGATTCCAGACAATGAGCTGCTTGTATCCGAAAGCAGGATCCGTGTCGAATTTGTCGATGTCCAATTCTTCCCCGGTACCGCCGCCGCCATCCCGGAAAGCGATTTCCCGGAGGCGTCCGATTTCCCGAAGGACATGGGGAGCATTCTGTGCATCGACGACATGGATCTGGTTTCCCGCACGGTTCGTGTTGCGAAGGAAGGTTTCCTCTGTCAGTTCTGCCTTCAACAATTCCTTGTCAACAGGCTCAATGATCGGTTTCATGACTGATTTCCTATTTGGATAATTATTTATTCAGCAAGCGAATACACACGCCGGCGGACTTCCTCGGCCCACTCCGCGTCCCGTTTGTCCGGGGTAAAGGTCTCGATCGGTATCGGTTTCCCGACCACGAGTTTGTAGTCCTTGTCCTGCCCGCGATAGAGTTCGTCCGGAAGGCAGAACATGGCCAGATTGGTCTTGATTTTCAGTTTCGCGCAAAGCCGGTCCAGCCGGTAAAACCGGTTAGAGTTCTGACCGGAGAACCACATGGGAACAATGTCCCGGCCGGACTGGCGGCTCTTGGAAATGAAGGTTTTCCGCCAGGGTGTATCCTGCACTTTCCCTTCAATCAGGCGGGAACATTTTCCGGCAGGGAACCAGATGATCTGATGCTCCGAGGCGAACGCTTCATCGATCTGCCCGATCAGGGAAGCTGCCTGGCCGCCCATTTTGTTGACCGGGATCATATACTCGGCCAACTGCTTGACATTCATCAGGAAGTCATTGGCGGAAAAACGGATGGATCCGTCATATGCCCGGCCGATGAGCGCAATCACTGCCAAGGCATCGATGCCGCCCAGCGGATGATTGCAGACAAACGTATGCCGTCCCTCCGCGGGAATGTTCTCCATGCCGGAGACAGAAACGCGGGCCCGGAGATACTCCAAGGCGCCTTCGGCGAACTCGATCCCCAGCTTCCCCTGGCGGAAATATCCGTTCAGGAAGTCCTGATGGACAAAGGATTTGATCCAACGCACGACGAAAGCGGGAAAATGCCGTTTCCCCGCCCTTCCGGCGATAATCCCATCCACATCCACGAGGACCGTTTGATTGACAGCCTTTCCGCTCATTACTCCATCAATTTCTTGTATTTGAAGCGCTTCGGTTCGACATTCCCCAAGCGCATCTTCTTGTTCTCCTCATACTCGGAGTAGTTGCCGTCAAAGAATACCACCTTCGCATCTCCTTCAAAGGCAAGGATATGCGTGGCGATCCGGTCCAGGAACCAGCGGTCATGGCTGACGACGACCGCACATCCCGCGAAATTGTCCAGTCCTTCTTCCAGGGCGCGGATCGTATTGACATCCACATCATTGGTCGGTTCGTCGAGCAACAGGACATTTCCCTCATCCTTGAGGGTGAGGGCCAGGTGAAGCCGGTTCCGCTCGCCGCCGGAGAGGATCCCGCACAGCTTTTCCTGGTCCGCACCGCTGAAATTGAAGCGGGAGACCCAGGAACGGGCATTGATATCCCGGCCGCCCATGCGTACCCATTCGGAATTCCCGGCAATCGTCTCATAGACCGTCTTGTCCGGATCGATGCTCCGGTGCTGCTGGTCGACATAAGCCAGTTTCACGGTGTCACCGATGGAAATCTCTCCGCTGTCAGGCTGCTCGATGCCCATGATCAGACGGAAGAGCGTGGTCTTCCCCGCCCCGTTCGGGCCGATGACGCCGACGATGCCGGCCGGAGGCAGGACAAAACTCAGGTGTTCGAACAGGACCTTGTCGCCATAGGACTTGCTGACATCATGGAACTCAATGACTTTATTGCCGAGGTGTGGTCCATTGGGAATGAAGATTTCCAGATTGGCTTCCTTGGCCTTCACATCCGCGGAGGCGAGTTTCTCATAGGCGCCCAGACGGGCCTTCTGCTTGGCCTGCCGGGCCTTGGGGGCCATCCGGACCCATTCCAATTCCCGCTGCAGGGTCTTGCACCGCTTGCTTTCCTGCTTCTCTTCCAAGGCGAGCCGGCGGGTTTTCTGATCCAACCACGAGGAATAATTCCCTTTCCAGGGAATCCCCTCTCCCCGGTCCAGTTCGAGGATCCAGCCGGCGACATTGTCCAGGAAATACCG
>CADBPH010000072.1 GCA_902796455.1 uncultured Bacteroidia bacterium | reverse complement strand
GTGGGAGTATGCCGCCTATGTCGGGCAGATCAAACCCCTGGAGAATGTCCGGGAGTGGTGCGGCGATCTCTGGGATGAAGAGGGAGTCCACGAACTGGCGGTCGATCCTACCGGCGCTGCAAGCGGAGACGTGTATGTTGTCCGGTCTGCCGATGAGCGGGAAGGCGTCGGGGGCTACATCAAGGGTGGCGGCCTGACTTTCCGTCTTGCGGTACCTACCGGGAAACCGGTGCCGGATATCTACCGTGCGGTGTATATCGATCAGAAACCGGAGCGGGAACATGTTTCTTCGAATGAAGTGATCTCGGTCAATGGAGTAAATATCAATATGATCGGCGTTACCGGCGGCTCCTTTATGATGGGCGCAACTCTCGAGCAGGGAACGTACGGGAAGGAAGATGAGCAGCCGGTCCAGCATGTGGATGTCGAGGGCTTTGAAATCGGCCAGACCGAAGTGACCGTCGCGCAGTGGAAAGCCGTCATGGGGGTCCTGCCTGTCGGTAATGACGAGCGGATGCCCAACAAGCCGGTCATCAATGTGTCCTGGTACAAGAGCCAGGAGTTCCTCCTCAAATTGAATGAGTTGACGGGCAGGAAGTTCCGGCTTCCGACCGAGGCGGAGTGGGAATTTGCCGCCCGGGGAGGCGTCAAGAGCCGGGGCTACCGGTATTCCGGTTCGCACGAAATCTATACGGTGGCTGTTTATACCCAGACCGATGACAAAGGCGGCCAGAAAGGCGGCAAAGTGGCGCCGGTCAAGACCCTGCGCCCGAACGAGCTCGGAATCTATGACATGAGCGGGAATGTCTGGGAATGGTGCCAGGATTATTATGGCCCGTACGGGCAGGAGCCGGAGAAATCCGAACTCCATGTCAACCGGGGCGGCAGCGCGGCCAGTGCGTGGAATGCCTGCCGGGTTTCCAATCGCTCCAAGATTCCCGCCTCCAATGTAAAGGGAACCTTCGGATTCAGGTTAGCGCTGTAGTGGATGAAACAGAAGCACCTGATAATTATAGTTTTTGCACTTGCCTGCGTCTCTTCCTGCCGTTTCCGGCAGGTGGGGGCGGAGCCGGTTGCCGAAACTTTCCTTCCATCGGGGACCCTTGTTTCGGAATCCGACGCCCAGGCCGGCCGGGAAGTATCCAGGCAGTTGCGGGGCTTGGAAATCCCTTATCTGCTGGATGACAAGGACAACACGATTGTCGAGCACATGGGGTATACGCTTTCGTACAACTCCCGCGACCGGATTCCCAACTGGGTCGCTTACGAATTGCAGGATTCCGAATTGTACGGAGATTTCGAGCGGGCGGAGAAATTCACGCCCGATCCGGATGTCAAGGGGCGCCAGGCTTATGACCGCGATTATATCGGTTCCGGCTGGGACCGGGGGCACATGGCACCGTCCGGGGACATGAAATGGAGTTCCCAGACCATGCGCGAGTGTTTTTACCTGACCAATGTGTGTCCGCAGAACCGGAATCTGAACAGCGGCTTGTGGAATGACCTGGAAAAACAGGTACGGTATGAAGCCCGCTACTACAAGAAAATCTGGATTGTCGCCGGCCCGATTCTCGGCCGGAATCTTTACGGGACGATCGGTGAGAACAAGGTGAAGGTCCCGGATGCTTTTTTCAAGGCCCTTCTGGCCAGGAAGAAAAATGGGACTTATACGGCGATCGGGTTCATTTTCCCCAATGAATCCGGCGGTACTGTCGTCCGGGATTACGCCATGAGCGTGGACGACCTCGAGCAGGAGCTGGGGATGGATTTGTTCTACAACCTGCCGGACAATGTCCAGGAGTCCGTCGAAGCAGTGTTCGACCTGCATGACTGGCGGCTTGACAGGGACTGAAAATGAATATGATAAATACAACGATTATGGAAGAAAACCTGAAGAAAACGTGTCTGTACGACAGCCATGTGGCCCTGGGGGCGAAAATGAGCCCGTTTGCCGGCTTCATGATGCCGATCCAGTATTCATCAATCACCCAGGAACACCTGGCCGTCCGGCAGCGTGTCGGCATGTTCGATGTTTCGCACATGGGTGAAATCTTTATCAGCGGGCTGGATGCTGTGAAATTCGTGGGGCATATCTTCACCAATGATGTCCGGAACATGACCGCCGGGGAGATCCTTTACGGGATGATGCTGTATCCCGACGGGGGAACGGTGGACGATCTGCTCGTTTACAAAGAGGAGGCGAAGGATGCGTTTCTGCTCGTCGTGAATGCGGCCAATATCGAGAAAGATTACCAGTGGATGCTGGAGAATGCCGCGGGATATGATGTGGTCGTGGACAACCGGTCCGATGCCTGGGGGCAGATTGCCGTTCAGGGCCCGGATGCGGAAAAGGTCCTGGTCAGCGAGCTCGGTCTGGTAGAAGCGGCCGCCCTGACATTCTATACCTATCGCGACTTCGATTACAAGGGATGCCGCATGATCGTCAGCCGGACGGGATATACCGGCGAAGACGGGTTTGAAATCTATGCGGACCCGCAGGGGACCGTGGAAATCTGGAACACCTTGCTCGAAGCGGGAGTCGAACCGTGCGGACTGGGCTGCCGCGATACCTTGCGTTTCGAGGCAGGGTTGCCGCTGTACGGCGACGAGTTGTCTGCGGACATCTCGCCGGTCATGGCGGGGCTCGGCATGTTCTGCAAGATGGACAAGGAAGAGTTCATCGGCAAAGAGGCGCTGGCCGCCCAGAAGGCCGGAGCGTTGGAAAAGAAGCTGGTCGGGATTGAGATTCAGGACAAGGCGATTCCGCGTGCGACATACCCGGTAGAGACGCCCGAGGGGGCGGAAGTGGGGGTCGTGACGACGGGATATCATTCGATTTCCCTGGACAAGAGCATTTGCTTCGCCCTCGTGGACAAGGCCTATGCCGCCCTCGGAACCCCGCTGTGCGTCCGGATCCGGAAGAAAGTCTTCCCGGGCATCGTCGTGAAGAAACGTTTCTATCAGCCGACTGACAAGAAATAGTTTTAACATATTAATTTTTAATAACAATGAGTAAAGTACTTGAAGGTTTGCTTTATAGTGAATCGCACGAATGGGTCAAGGTGGAAGACGGTATTGCCGTCATCGGTGTTTCGGATTTCGCACAGGCGGAAATGGGGGACATCACCTATGTGGACATGCCCGAGGTGGACGATGAGGTGAATGCCGGAGAGGAATTCGGCGCCCTGGAAAGCGTCAAGGCCTCCAGTGACCTGTATGCTCCCGTCAGCGGGACAGTCGTCGAGGTCAACGGTGCCCTGGAAGATGAGCCGGAATTGATCAATCAGGATGCCTTCGCCGCCTGGATCATCAAGGTAAAGATCAGCGATCCTTCCGAGTTGGATAAACTCATGGATGCCGCCGCTTACGAGTCTTCCATTGCCTGACAGTATGGGAACCTTCTCTTATTTTCCGCATACGGAAGAAGATATCTCCCGGATGCTCCGCCGCATCGGGGTTTCTTCCCTCGGGGACTTGTACAGTGATGTCCCGGAGGAATTCCTGCACAAAGGGGAGTATGACCTGCCGGATGCCCTTTCCGAGCAGGAAGTGCGTACTTTCTTTGAAAAACTGGATGCCCAGAATACGAAACTGACGGTTTTCGTCGGCGCCGGGGCGTATGACCACTATACCCCTTCGGTTGTTCCCTATATTACCTCCCGCTCGGAGTTCCTGACGGCTTATACGCCGTACCAGGCGGAAATCTCGCAAGGAACGCTCCGGTATATATTTGAGTATCAGAGTCTGATTTGCGAACTGACCGGCATGGATGTCAGCAATGCGTCCATGTATGACGGGCCGACCGCGGCTGCGGAAGCCATGATGATGGCCGTAGCCTGCACCAAGAAGAAGACCCGCGTCCTGCTTTCCGCGACCTTGCTGCCGCAGGTCCGCCAGGTGGTTGAGACCTATGCCCGTTTCCATGGCGTGGAACTCGGTACGGTGGCCATGGAAGGCGGTCAGACCAGTCTGGACGCCCTGAAGGCGGAACTGGCGAAAGGCGATGTGGCGGGTGTAATCGTCCCTGAACTCAACCGCTTCGGCATCATCGAGGATTTCACCGGTTTTGCCGACGCCGTCCACGGGGCCGGCGGTGTGGTGGTCGAATACTGCGATCCCTCCGCCCTGGCCGTTCTCCGTACGCCGGGTGAATGGGATTTCGACATTGCGGTGGGCGACGGACAGTCTCTGGGGATTCCGCTCTGTTATGGCGGCCCCTACGTCGGCTTCATGGCATGCCGGAAGGACTATGTCCGCAAGCTGCCCGGCCGGATTGTCGGCCAGACGACCGATGCGGATGGGAAACGCTGCTATGTACTGACCCTCCAGGCGCGCGAGCAGCACATCCGCCGGGAGAAAGCGACCAGCAACATCTGCTCCAACGAAAGCCTGATGGCCCTTTTCGTGACGGTATATGCGTCGCTGATGGGACCGCAGGGGCTTTATGATGTGAATAACCTTTCTTATGGCGGCGCGCATTACCTGCACGATGAACTGCTGAAAACCGGGAAATTCGAGGAAGTTTTCCCCGGACGTCCGTTCCTCAAGGAGTTCGTCCTGTCTCCTTGCGTGGCGGTTGCCGACTTGCAGAAGAAATTGCTCGACGGCGGGTTCTTTGCCGCCCTGGAGACGGAGGAAGGGTATGTCAGTTTCTGTGTGACGGAAAAGCGTACGAAGGAAGAGATCGATGCGCTCGTAAAATTGGTAAGGGAGATCTAGCCATGAAGTATTACGATAAATTGATCTTTGAACTTTCCCGCGAGGGAAGGTGCGGCTATACGCTTCCTGCCTGCCGGTATGCCGGTGGGGTCGGGGAGATTCCGCAAACGCTGTCCAGAAAAGGGGCGCCCCGTCTTCCGCAGGTGAGTGAAGTAGACGTGGTGAGGCATTATACCAACCTGTCACAGATGAACTTCGGGGTTGATACCGGATTCTATCCTTTAGGTAGCTGTACGATGAAGTACAACCCCAAGATCAACGAAGAAGTCGCAGCGATGCCGGGATTCCAGGCGCTTCATCCGCTGCAGCCTGCCGCAACGGTTCCCGG
>CADBPH010000071.1 GCA_902796455.1 uncultured Bacteroidia bacterium | reverse complement strand
TTTGTCCGGATTTCGAAGACCTATGAGTCCATTGACGAATTCGACGATGCCGTGTCCATCGATTTTGCGGGGACCACGACCTATGTCCAGTATTTCTTCACGAACGGCCGGCATTATATCTTCACCCGGACCCGCCAGGGCACGTACAAATGGGCCTGGAGCAGTTCGGAGGATTTCGTACACTGGACCCAGCCGAAGGAGTTCATTTCCGCGACAGACAAACGGTACTACATTAAGATGCAGCGGGTTACCGACGCTCCCGGGGTCATCCGCATCGTCGCCTACGGGCACCCGACCCAGAGCAGCGACTGCAATATCCGGATGGGCTTCATCAATTTCAATGACGGGACCATCTATAACAAGGATGGGAAATCCGTCGTGACGCGCCTCGGGGAGTCCTTCTACTTTACCGATCTGGACGTGCTGATTCCCAGCGAGGAAGGAAAGGTCCTTCGCCTGTTCGACGTCGCAGCCTGCCCCATGAATGAATGCGGCGTCGCGGTCGCATCTTTTACGAAAGATATAAAAACGGACTCCCGCTATCTCATTTACAAGAACGGATCCCTGCAGGATATCTGCGCCGGAGGCCTGCCCTTCTGGAATTATTCCGTCTACCTCGGCGGGGTGACATTCCTGGATAAAGACCGGATTGCCGTGTGCCGCAACGACGGCCAGCCCGACTACGGGACCGACTATGTCGAACTCTGGCAGTTCAAGGGTGGGAAATGGTAGAAGGAAAAGTGCCTCCACCAGGAGAAGGTCGGGGAAAACATCATCCGCAACCTGCGTCCGATCGTGGATTACAACGGGCGGTATCTCCTGTGGCAGCGCGGCTGCTACGATCACCGCCAGAAGCCCCATACCTTCACCCTCGAGGCGAAGATTTATGACCTGAAAACGGGAAAACAAGTAAGATAAACAACATGACAACTATGAGCCGAAAACTATCTCTCTTCCTGGCATCCCTCTTGTTCGGGAGCGCATTGCTGGCGCAGACCCCGGGTGAACTCAACAACACGAAAGTGGACGGTTTCCGTCCGATCTGGTTCGATCTGGGCCAAAAAAGCGAGTACGGATCGAAGTACAACGGTGCCTTCGGCACTTACACCATGAAACACCGGCCGCTGGCGATTTACAGCCCGGAAGTAGACAAGACTTTCTTCGTTTTCGGCGGCACGACCGATGCGGACCAAAGGCACCTGCTTTGCATGATCAGTTGCTTTGACCACAAGACCGGCCTTGTCCAGAAACCGACCGTCGTCTACGATAAAGGATCCGTGAACGATCCGCATGACAATCCCGCCCTGCTGATCGACCCGCAAGGCTACCTGTGGGTGTACGTTGCCGGCCGCGGCAACCATCGGATCGGATTCCGCTACCGCTCCGTGCGCCCGTACGACATCTCCGCCTTTGAGGACAAGGGAGGCAGCATCATGGCCTATCCGCAGCCATATTATATCGAAGGGAAGGGGCATTTCCTTTTTGAGACGCGGTATGACGGCGTCCGCCAGCTCTTCTACCAAACCTCTCCGGACGGAGTGCACTGGACCGACTACCGCCAGCTGGCCAGCATCGTCGACAAGGCTTCCGGCGAAAAGAAATCGGGCCATTACCAGATTACCGGCCGCTATGGGAACAAACTGGTGAGCGCCTTCAACCGGCACCTGAACGGGAACTGTGACACGCGGACGAATATCTACTTCATCCAGACAACGGATTTCGGCGACCACTGGACCCTGGTGGACGGTACCCCGATCTCACTTCCGATTACCGACAAGGACTCCCCCTGCAAAATCCTGGATGTGGAGCACAACAAGCAGAATTGCTATATCAAGGATGTCAATTTCGACGAAAAAGGCAATCCGATTGTCCTGTATGTGGTATCGAACGGACACCAGCCCGGACCGAAACACGGTCCGCGGGAATGGTACACGGCCCACTGGACCGGCAAGAAATGGGATTTCCGCCACATTACCAACTCCACGAACAACTATGATTCCGGCTCCATCTGGGTGGAGGGCAAGACTTGGACCGTCATCGCCCCGACCGGCGCCGGACCGCAGCGGTGGGGCCAGGGTGGCGAAATCGAATCCTGGGTGAGCCACAATGATGGAAAAACCTGGAAGAAGGCCCTGGAATACACGGCCAACTCCCCGATGAACCACTCCTATGTACGCCGGCCGGAAAACTGCAAGGATCCCTTCTGGTGCTTCTGGGCAGACGGCAACACGGATTACTTCTCTATCTCCCGTTTCTATTTCGGTGATTCGAAAGGGAATGTTTACCGGCTTCCCTACAAGATGGATCCGAACGAAGAATGGGTGAAACCCGAACGGGTGGAATTCGACAAGGCGGTCCAGTTTTAAGTTGACATGCATATGAAACGAATTGCTGCTTCAATCCTAATCCTGGCAATGGGAGCCTCTCTGGCACAGGCACAGGATCATTTCACCGGACCCTTCTCCGGAAAAGCCGCCCCGACGGAAATCAAAACCGTCTGTGACGCAGTTACTTCCTGGCAAATCGACAACTTCGCCAAAAGCAAGCACGGCGAGATGACCTGGACAAACGGCGCCCTGTATCTCGGCATGTTCGAGTGGGCCGAGTTGACCGGCTATGAACGTGTCTTCGGCTTCCTCAAAGACATCGGGAAACGGAACAAATGGGCCCTTCCCATGGGCCGTCCTTTCCATGCCGACGACATCTGTGTCGGCCAGACCCTGATCAAACTCTATCAGAAATACGGGAACCAGGCCATGCTCCAAAACACGCTGGAACGGGCATACTATATCGCCACGCATCCGTCCGATGCGCCCCTTTCGAAGAAAGACAAGATCGGGAAAGACACCCGCTGGTCCTGGTGCGACGCCCTCTTCATGGCACCGCCCGTGTACGCCGCTCTCTATACCCTGACGGGGGACAAGGTCTACGCCGAATACCTGGATGCCGAATTCCGAGCCTGCACCGACTCCCTCTATGACCGGGAGGCGCATCTGTATTACCGGGACTGCATCCGGATCCCCTTGCGCGAAGCCAACGGCGCCAAGCAATTCTGGGGCCGCGGAGACGGATGGGTATTCGCCGGATTGGCCCAGGTGCTCCAGAACCTGCCCGGCGACTACCCGGGAAGGGGTTATTATGAGCAGCTTTTCAAAGAGATGGCCGACGCGCTTGTCGCCTGCCAGGACAAAAACGGCCACTGGCACGCCAGCCTGCTCGACCCGGCGTCCTACCCGAATCCCGAAAACAGCGCTTCCGGCTTCTTCTGCTATGGCCTCGGCTGGGGCCTGCGGAACGGGCTGCTCAAGGGAAAAGTCTATGAGAAGGCGCTCAAAAAGGGATGGAGCGCCCTCGTCGAAGGGGTCCATGAAGACGGCATGCTCGGTTATGTCCAGCCCGTCGGAGCCGCCCCGAAAGAAACCGGTCCCGAATCCACCGATATTTATGGCGTCGGCGCGTTCCTGCTGGCCGGCAGTGAAATGCTCCGCCTCTATGGGAAATAATTGTCAGGAATGATGAAAAAGACCATTCTGTGCATTTTGCTGGTGCTGTCCGGGCTTTCTTCTCCGGCCCAGTCTTATTGGAATCAACGGCTTCAGATCAAGCCGCTCCGCCCGCCCGTGGGAGAAAACCCCCAATTCATGGACCTGAACAACGACGGGCGCCAGGATGCGGTCAAAAGCTACATCCACAACGGGATTCCCATTCTGTGGCTGGATGATGACGGAAACATGAAAGAGGGAGACCGGGAAGGGGATCTTGTCAACGACTGCCTGCTGGTCGACCGGGACAAGGACGGGAAGTACGACCTGATTGTCAAGTTCGCCGACCTGAAAGGCAACGGCGTGGCCGACATGCAGTTGATTCTGGATTATCCGGTCGGCGGGCGCCATACCAAGAACCACATGTTCGTCTTCGACGATGACGGAGACGGGGTCTTCAACTACATCGACTGGAACTCACTGAATGTGCTCTGTTGGGAAAAGAACGGGATTTCCGATTTCTACACGGATTACAGCGGCAACAGCACCTTCCTGAAAACCCACCGGCTTTCCACGGAG
>CADBPH010000070.1 GCA_902796455.1 uncultured Bacteroidia bacterium | reverse complement strand
GTCCTTGAATACCTTGCGTTCCAAGACCCGGCCCTTCCCATTCTGCAGCTCGACCGTTAACGTCGCCGTATAGGCCTCACCCAGGTTGAAGATTACGGGGCGGACCGGATCCCCGGGACCGTAGACGACATCCACGTCATCACTGCCGGCCCAGGTTGTTGAAAAGGCCATCCGGTTGGCATGAAACGCCAGTTTCGGGACCAGGTAGGGATCGACCAGCGGTTTTTGGTACGTGAACATATTGGGGCCGGACTCCAAGGTACACCAAGAGAACCCGCTAACCCCCATCAGAATCTGCTTCTTCATGGATTCCCAGGCAGAGAACGCCTGCCAGCCCTGGCTTGCACGCCACTCGTCATTCCCGAGAAGCCGTCCGATGGTCCCCTTCTCATAATTCTTCTCATAGGAAGAAACCTCGTACCACGGCTCTTTCCGCGCCAGTTCCCAGTTCGGCTGGGCAATCGACTCCTCGTGTTCGAAATTGAAATAACAGAGATCCTTTGCCTCCAGGCAGGATTTCGCCCAAGGGGACGGGGCGTTCCGCAGGACACTCCAGTTCTTCTCATAACCCGTATAGGCATCCTGGCTTCCCCGCGTCATCATCCGGTGCATCAGCCACGGATTCGGGGCATGGGTCCCGCCTTTATAGTCGAGGGTCCCGTCATAATTCGCGTAATGCGTGTGCTGCCAGAAAGACGTCGGTGAGACCAGCCGGCTCGAGTCCATCCGGGTGATAAGCGGAACGATGGTATTGATGAAGTCTTCCGAATCGTTGAAATCATGCCGCTTGAAGCGGTTCGGGTGATTGCTGGCCTCCCACATCACGATCGACGGGTGGTTATACACCTGCCGCATATACGTGGTATAATTCGCGAAATCAATGTTCCAGACCTCTCCTTGACGGATCCATCCGGCTGTCTGCCAGATCAGGTAGAGGCCGAGCTGGTCGGCGTATTCAGCATAGCGCGGATCGTTGATCCCGTCCGCCGTGTTGAGCTGGGCATGGACGTGGATCCGCAACAGGTTGCCCAGCGATTTCGCCATCATCAACTCACGCATGACCATCTCTTCCGTGGCGCAGTGAACGGTCCGGGCCATCGTTTCAACCGGGAGCCGGAAACCCATGATCTGGGCCCCGTTCAGCATCTCCGGCCGGTTATTGATGTAAAGGACGCCTGCCCGCTGCCGGATGAGGCGGATTCCGGTCGTTGTCACATAATCGTCCACCTGCTGACCCTTCTCGTCTTTCAAGACCACTTCGACCCGGTACAACCGGGGATCGGCCGGACTCCAGAGCGCCGGCTTGTCCAGCGTCAGGGAAAGCTCCACGGGATTATCGACCCCTGGACGAAGGGTCACTTCCCGCTCGAGGGACGCCACGCAGGGACCTTCCTCCGGGAACCAGGGATAATAATTCACCTGCACGGAACCGGAGCGGAATGAATCGGTATCATTCCGAAGGATAATCTTATGATACTGAACCGCTTTCGATCCATCCAAGGAAGCGGTGTGGACCCGCGCTTCCGCAATGCGGTCCGGGGTATCCGTCAGAACCAGTTCCGTCCGGCCGAGGAACCAGCCGATATAGGGGTCGGAGGGAGCATGCAACATGTGCGGCTGCCGGGGCTGGTAGGGCTTCACCCGAACGGCAATCGTATTCTCCTGACCGGGGACAAGATATGGTCCGATCTCGATCTCCCTGGGAATCCGGCCCTCCAGGACGGCCGCCACTTCGCCGTTGACCCACACTTCTCCCGCAGGCTCGAGCGTCTCGATCCGGAGCAAGGCGTTTCTGAAAGAATCTACCTGGACCCGGGTCCGCAGATAATAACTCTCCCCGGCATCTTTCAGGCCGCCGTGGGACGCGGGCAAGAGGACCTCTTCCCAACGCGAATCGTCATAGCCGGGCGTCTGCCACCCGTCCATGGGCAAGACCGGCTCAAAGTCTTCGTCCCAGACAAGTTCCGTCCGGTAAGGCATGCGGGGATTATCCTCCTGGCTCACAAAACGATAGAACGAAAGCGCGTCGACAGAGGCCTTCCCGGAAGGAGCGCCGATGGAAAATGCGGCGACAGGCCCGCCCTTCCAAGGAATCTCCTGCACCGTCCGCCCTTCCGAAGAGAGGAAAATCCGGTGGTTTACGAGGTCTCCGTAAATTTCAAAGTCCTTCAGCGCCCCGACGGCGATCTCGAGGGGAGTCCCTTCCGCAGGGGAAAGACGGACCAGCAATCCGGAAGGAACCCCGCTCAGTGACCCCCGGATCCGGAAACGCCAGTCAGCCGGGGCCATAACGGGAGAAGCCATGACTCCGTCCAGGACAAGACAGCCCTTCTCGATCCGCGCCCCTTCCTTTGTCCATTCCCCCCACACGGTTTTTTTCTCCATTTCTTTCCCCTTCTTGTAGCCATAGGCGCGCCATGCTTTCAGCGGAACGGTCCGCCGGACGGAAGTCAGGGGTTGGGGCTTGATTCCGGCAAGCCTTTCTTTTACAGCCATTTCCGTAAACAGCGGCTTATCCAGACCCGGATCTCCCCAAAACCGGGAGGCATAGGAGGCATACTGGTTCAGCAGGTCGACCCGCTGCCCGATATCCAGCCATTCCGTTTCCCCATGGAAGTCCGTGCATCCGTCCGCTTTCGGATCCTTCGTGAAATAACGCATTTCGAAAGTGGTCTGGTGCTGGGCGCCCGCCGGCAGGACGGCCATCCAGGCGAAAAGAAAAAGGGCGATTCGATTTTTCATATGGGTCTGTTCCGTTAAATATGACGTTGTTTCAAGGGTTTGCCATGCCGGAACAAGATACGGAGAATACCGTCATTATACAACTATCCCAGCAGGTTCGTCACGAAAATGATACCGATGACGGCAGGGGCAAGATAGCGGATGATAAAGTACAGGACGCCGAAACAACGGACGTTGGGACGAAGCGTCCCGCCGTTGGTCAATTCATCATAGACCTCCGACTTCTTCATTTTCCACCCGACAAATACGGTGAACAAAAGGCCGCCGAAGGTCAT
>CADBPH010000069.1 GCA_902796455.1 uncultured Bacteroidia bacterium | reverse complement strand
CGTCCCGTCGTTCATATTCTCGAACCATGGCTCCCAGTCTTTTCCAAGCATCGCTGTATCAACAGCATAGCCATGGTTCTGCGAAGTGATGAAACACTTCCCGGTCCCCACCATCCGGACAGGTTGGTTATGGCTCCGGTGCCCGTATTTCAGCTTATAGGTACTCGCCCCGGCAGCACGTGCCAGCAGTTGATTGCCCATGCAGATGCCGAATATCGGCTTATCTCCTTCCATGGCCTTGCGCAAATTCCGGACGGTCACGTTGCAGAACTCCGGATTGCCCGGGCCGTTTGAGATGAAGAGCCCGTCGTATTCCAGGGTATTGAAGTCATAGTCCCACGGTACGCGGACGACGCGTACCCCGCGTTCGACGAAGCAGCGGAGAATGTTGTGCTTGACGCCGCAGTCGACGAGGACAACGGTCTTGGGGCCATCCCCATAGGTCAGGACTTCGCGGCAGCTGACCTTGGCAATCTGATTGTCCAGGTTCGGATCATCGATGGGGAAATCCTTGTCCACTCCCTCCGGAACGATCATGCCCAACATGGAGCCGTACTCGCGGAGGACTTTTGTCAGTTCGCGCGTATCGACGCCATAAATACCGGGAATCTTTTGCTCCGTAAGCCATTCATCCAGGCTCTTGACGGCATCCCAGTGGCTGTATTTGAAAGAATAGTCCGAGATAACCAATCCCCTGACCCAGATTCGTTCCGATTCGAAGTTGCGGGAGATACCCCGCTCATCCGCTCCTTCCGTCGGGACACCGTAGTTCCCGATAATCGGATAGGTAACGCAAAGGATCTGACCGGAATAGGAAGGGTCTGTCAAGCTTTCGGGATATCCGACCATTGCGGTGGAGAAAACCACTTCTCCGTCGCAGGGATCGGCGCAGCCGAAAGTCCAGCCATGGAATTCCATTCCATTCTGCAATTTGAGTGTCGCTTGCCTTTTATTCATCTGTCGCATAAAAAAAAGCCATCCCACATAATTGTGAAATGGCCGGTCGTTACGGGTTCTTCCGGAAAGCGGAAACGCTCGGGAACACATTCAAGGTTCCGGTGCATATGCTATACTGAGGCATTCTCATGTCCGCTATCCGTTAAATTCATGCAAAAATAATCAAACTCCCGGTCTTGGCCAAATTTTGACGGAGTTTTCGATAAAAATTCAGAAAGAATGGATCACTCCCTTTACCCTTCTGAAAGAAACGGCGGCAGGTCGCGGGTAATTCTCGATTCCCGTGCCTTGCGCGCGTACAATTTCAGGATATCTTCCGGCAAGCGGGCGGACTGCAGGAAGCGGCGCGTATGGCCGGGATCCTTCGCCAATGCGGTTGCAAGCAGCCAGGCCGCCCCCATCCGGACATAATAAGGCTCCCCCTCCTGCAGACCGGACTCTTGCAAACGCCTCAGACACCGGTCTTTCCACTCGGGCGTCAGATAGTAGCACATGGACATGACGATCCCGATCCGACGGGGGAATTCCTCAGGACGGTCCCACAGTCCGCTCAGATACGCCCACAAAACCTCCCGGTCGGCGCGCTTCACCCATTTGGCATTGCAGCAGAAATTGTCGCAGATCGCCCAATTGTCGACACTGGGCACAAAGGCACGGATGTGTTCCAAGCGCTTTTCCAGGGAACACTTTTCCGCATCGATGATCAGTCCCCAGATCATCCGCTCTTCGTGGGTCAGCGCACCCGGGCCGCCTTCCGAGACGGCTTGGGAGAATCCGTTCAGAATCATTTCTTTATCATGGCCCGCAGCCAGTTGTTTTGCGACAAGCTTCATCTGCGGCGTATGCATTCCCAGAATACGGGTTCCGGGGGCTGGTGCCAAGATGCGGATATGTCCGGACCGGTAACGGTCATCCGTCAGGAACCGTTCCGGGACATAGGGTGTGAGCATTTCTTCGATCATGGATTCAAATATACTGTTTTTTCCATTTTCGACACTCGGTTAGTCGCATCATTTCGTATCTTTGCAACATTGAATCCAACGCCCATGTACGCCTTTGAAGATACCATCGCCGCCCCCGCCACCATCCCCGGAACCGGTGCGATTTCTATTATCCGGATCAGCGGGCCGGATGCGTTTTCTATTTGCGGACGCCTGATTCGCTTGCGGCATGGGGATTTGGAGCAGCTCCCGGGCGGCCTGGTCCGATACGGAACCGCTTACTCTCTTCAGGGAAAAGAGCTGGATGATGTGATCGTCAGCACTTTCCGGAATCCACATTCTTATACGGGCGAGGACTCCGTGGAGATTTCCTTCCATGCGTCCAGTTATGTTGCAACGGCGTTGATGACGGCTTTGCTGGATGCCGGTGCACGGATGGCCGCTCCGGGAGAATTCACGCGGCGCGCTTACGTGAACGGGAAGATGGATCTAGCCCAGGCAGAAGCAGTTGCAGACTTAATCGCCAGCAAGTCCGAAGCCGCGCACACCCTGGCCATCCACCAGTTGCGGGGCGGTTTTTCGAAAGAATTGGAGGCGTTGCGGGAAAAATTGCTGGACATGGCCGCGCTGCTCGAACTGGAGCTGGATTTCAGTGAAGAGGATGTCGAATTTGCCAATCGGGAACAATTGCAATCGCTGCTGGCGCTGGTTCTGGACAAAGTCCGGTCTCTGTCGGAATCGTTCCGACTCGGTCAGGCCATCGCAAAAGGGGTTCCGGTCGCGATTGTGGGAGCCGTCAATGCCGGGAAAAGCACCCTTCTGAATGCGTTGCTTGGCGATGAACGCGCCATCGTTACCGACATTCCGGGCACAACCCGCGACACCATCGAATCAGAACTGGTCATCAATGGCATTCTTTTCAGGCTGATCGATACAGCCGGATTGCGGGATACGGATGAAACCGTAGAAAAAATCGGAATCGCCCGTTCGAAAAAGACCATTTCGGAAGCATCCATCCTCCTGTATGTTGCCGATGCGAGGGCGACGGAAGAAGAAATATTGGCCCCTTTCCGGGATCTGCTCGCCATGGCGGATCCGAAGCGGCAGATCCTTGTCTTCGGCTTGAACAAATGCGACATTTTCGGCGAAAATCCCCAGAAATGGGGCGGTAACATTTTTGTTAACAATATTAACAATAATGTTTTATCTATTGATAAACAAGCGATTATCATGTCATTCTCTGCGCGTGAGAAAATCGGGATCCAAGCTGTAAAAAATACACTCGCTGCGGTGATAAAAGATCAGATCGGGGAATCCGAAGGCACCCTCGTGTCCAATTTAAGGCATTATGAAGCCCTCCGGAAAGCCCAAGAATCGTTGCAGGCCGTCCAGGAAGGACTGGACACCTCCCGCCCCACCGACCTTCTCGCCCTGGACCTCCGCTCCGCCCTCACCCACCTCGCCTCCATCACCGGCATGTCCATCGACTCCAACGACATCCTCGGGCATATATTTGCAAGGTTTTGCATCGGGAAGTAAATAGAAAGTAACAACTTCCACCAAATCTGTACTAAATAGTATGAATTGTCTAATAATCAACTAAAT
>CADBPH010000068.1 GCA_902796455.1 uncultured Bacteroidia bacterium | reverse complement strand
TGCCGGACAGGTCGTTGAAGCCCCGGTTATTGGTATTGTTCGCGTTGAGAATCACTTGAATCTGGCTATTGTCCGTGAATTTTCCGATAAAACCGGCGCCCTGGTAACGATTGTCATTCAGGGAATTCGCGGAAGGGACATCGTGACCGCCGCCTACCATGACATTTCCGAACAAGCCTTTCATCATGCCCTTCTTGACGCTCAGGTCGATCACATATTCTTCCTCGCCGTCGTCAATGCCCGTGAATTCCGCCTGCTCGGATTTCTTTTTCACCACTTTCACCTTCTCCACAATGTTGGCAGGCAAGTTCTTCGAGGCCAGCTGGGGATCGTCCAGGAAGAAGGTCTTTCCGTCAATGGTAATCTTTTTAATGGTTTCCCCGTTGGAAGTTATCGTTCCGTCCTCAGCGACTTCAACGCCCGGGAGCTTCTTGAGCAACTCTTCCAGGGCATCATTGTCCGTCGTCATGAATGAAGACGCATTATATTCCACCGTATCTTTCTTGATGACAATGGGATTGCCCACGGCGGACACCGATGCGGCATCCAGGACTTCCTTGTCCAGTGCCAACTTGATGGTCCCCAGATCCAGGTCCTTCGACACTTCGACCTGCCGCTCCTCGGTCTTGTAACCCATGATTTCCGCCCTGAGGGTATATGTCCCCTTGCGGACACCCTCCAGTGTAGCCGTACCCTTGCTGTCCGTCAACACATATTTGGACGGCTTCTTCGCCCCGTCGGGCGTGATGGACACGGTTGCGAAGCCGATTGCTTCCCCCTCGGTAGCATCTTCCAGGCGCAGGGAAATCCGGTATGACTGCGCGGCTGCGGACCATCCGGACAAAACCGCAAACGCCATGAAGATGAAAACAACTGCTAACTTTTTCATTATTAAGATTATCAAATATATTTCCAACCACAAAAAAAGTTCACCTTACAGGTGAACACATTTTTTAGACAGGAAAACGACCGCAAAGTTTAACCGGAAACATGAAAAAAAACGAATTTATCGGATCCTGTCAGGATTATCTTTCAAGAACTGCTCCCAGCCGGAGGAACGGCCGCCCCGCTGCAGCGGACTGGTCATCTGGTAATGGTGGC
Organism: uncultured Bacteroidia bacterium; assembly: GCA_902796455.1. Lineage (GTDB taxonomy): Bacteria > Bacteroidota > Bacteroidia > Bacteroidales > UBA932 > Cryptobacteroides. Next base: position 2,617 of record CADBPH010000068.1, on the reverse strand, counting down.
ACAAGGCAATCGCCAGCGCATCCGTCGCATCCAGATGCTCCGCCGCCAGGCGCACGCCAAGCGTCTTTTCCAGCATCATGCTAACCTGTTCTTTCGATGCGGCGCCATTGCCGGTGATCGCCACTTTCGCTTCCCGCGGAGCGTACTCATAGACCGACAGGCCGCATTCGAGAGCCGCAATCATCGCCGCACCCTGGGCCCGGCCCAGTTTCAGGATGACCTGCGCATTCTTTCCGTAGAACGGCGACTCAATGGCCAGTTCGTCCGGATGGTAGGACCGGCAAACTTCTGTGATGCAATCATATATCGACCGAAGCTTGTCATAAGGGTCCTTGTCCTTGCGCAAGTCAAGCACCCCCATGTCCACGTATTCCGGCTTCCTGTCGACGACACGGATAACCCCGAAACCCAACAAGTTGGTTCCGGGGTCAATTCCAAGTATCGTCTTGATTTCCATGATCTATCCGATCCGGTCAAAGCCCGTGTACGGACGCAGCACGGCCGGAATCTCGATATAACCGTCTTTCTGGTTGTCCTCCAGGAGGGCAGCCACGACGCGCGGCAGCGCCAGCGAGCTTCCGTTCAGCGTATGGCACAGCTGCATCTTGCCGTTTTCATCCCGATAGCGCAGATGGAGCCGGTTCGCCTGATAGCTTTCGAAATTCGAGACAGACGAAATCTCCAGCCAGCGTCCCTGGGCGGCAGACCAGAGTTCGAAGTCATATGTGATCGCCGAAGTAAAGCTCATGTCGCCACCGCACAGGCGCAGGATCCGGTAACGCAATCCCAGATCCTTCACGATACCTTCTACATGGGCAATCATCTCATCGAGCGCAGCATAGCTGTCCTGCGGTTTCTCTACCCGGACGATTTCGACCTTGTCGAACTGGTGCAGGCGGTTCAGGCCGCGGACATCCTTTCCGGAGGAACCGGCCTCACGGCGGAAACAAGGCGTGTAAGCCGTCAGTTTCTGCGGGAAATCGCCGTCCGAGAGGATCTCATCCCGGTAAATGTTGGTCACAGGGACCTCGGCGGTCGGAACCAGGTAGAAATCATCCAGTCCGACATAGTACATCTGCGCCTCTTTGTCAGGCAGCTGTCCCGTACCGAATCCGGAAGCGGCATTCACCAGCACCGGCGGTTCCACCTCTTTGTACCCGGCGGCCGTATTCCGGTCCAGGAAGAAATTGATCAGCGCACGCTGCAGGCGGGCACCCTTTCCCTTATACACCGGGAATCCGGCTCCCGTCAACTTCACGCCGAGATCGAAATCAATGATATCGAACTTCTTGGCCAGCTCCCAATGCGGAAGGGCACCCTCGGGAAGGCAAGGCTCCTCGCCGCCCATGCGGACAACCACATTGTCTTCCGCTCCCTTGCCGGCAGGAACATCCGCGCACGGCAGGTTCGGCAACAGGACCAGCTGGTCCTGCAACTCCTTGTTGTTCTGCTCAGCCGTTGCAAGCAACTCATTGCTGCGTGCTTTCAGCGCAGCAACTTCCTGCTTGGCCGCCTCCGCTTCTTCACGCTTGCCTGCTTTCATCAGGCTGCCGATCAGCGCAGCCTTCTGCTTCTGTTGCGAAAGAAGGGCATCGCTCTCAGTCTGGAGGGCCCGGCGGGACGTATCCAGACGGATGATGTTCTCTACGATGGCGCGGGCGTCAAAATTCTTGACGGCCAGCCTTTCAATCACGAACTCCGGATTGTCCCGGAGCATCTTCAGTGTCAGCATATTAATCTTGTTTATCTATTCGTTTATTCCCCATGCCATGACAACAAAAGAGAGCCGCACACCCTTGCGAAGTGCCAGCCCTCCTTTTCTGCCATGCAGTTGTTCTTTAGTTCTCGAAAGGAACTACAGAGACAAAAGACTTGTCGTCCCGCTTGCGGGTGAATTTCACCGTGCCGTCCACAAGGGCATACAGCGTATGATCCTTGCCCATTCCGACATTCCGGTCCGGATTGTGGACCGTTCCCCTCTGGCGGACGATAATATTGCCAGCCTTCACGACTTCGCCCCCGAATTTCTTGAGGCCCAGACGTTTGCTATGTGATTCACGACCGTTCTTTGAACTGGATTGACCTTTCTTATGTGCCATAATGATTTCCTCCTAGAATTAAGCGATAGCGTCGATCTTGATCTTGGTCAATTTCTGACGGTGACCATTGAGCTTCTGGAAGCCCTTGCGACGGATCTTCTTGAATACAAGCACCTTCTTAGCCTTGACATCGTCATCAAGGACCGTTGCCTTCACTACAGCACCCTCCACATACGGGGCGCCGACTTTCACTGCTCCCTCGTTGTCGATCAGAAGCACCTTGTCGAACTCGACGGCCTCATCCTTGGCGGCCGCCAGGCGGTTGACGAAAATTTCGGAACCAGCTTCCACCTTGAATTGCTGGCCGGCAATGTCTACGATTGCGTACATACAAAAAACTCTTAAAGTTCGGAACCGTAAGCGTCCACCCTATAAAGCGGCTCTTTATCAATGGCTTATCGGTCATTACATATTTTTGGGACTGCAAATATAGTCATTTCCGCCAAAACAGCAAAACTTTTTATTTACAAACGTTACCCTCACCTCCAAACCTCCTCTCCTCGGGAAAGGAGGCTTAC
>CADBPH010000067.1 GCA_902796455.1 uncultured Bacteroidia bacterium | reverse complement strand
TGCTCCCGAGGCGCCGCAAGAAGATCCGTATGCCGAGCCTGCCGAGGCCGCTCCGGTCGGGCCTATCCCGCCCTTCCAGTGGCCGAGTCATGCATCTCAAATGTCTGTTTCTGAGGATACTGCCGTTGCCGGGGGAGCTGTCGTTGAAGGACCGGCTGTCCGTCCTTCGTCGCAGCCGCAGGCGGAACCGGTGGCCGCCGATGTTCGGGCTCCGGAGTCGGATTCTCTGGAAATCATTGAGGGAGAAGAACTTTCTACGGATGTGCAGGAGGAACTTACCCGGATCGATGTTCGTGAGGAGTTGGAGAATTACCGTTTCCCTCCGCTGGAATTGCTGGAGGATTACGAGAGCTCCCGGCAGGAGGTTTCCCAGGATGAGCTGAAGCGGAACAATTACAAGATCCGCGCAACCCTCAAGACGTATAAAATCGATGTCGACAATGTCAAGGCGATCGTCGGTCCGACGGTGACCTTGTACAAGGTGTATCCGGCCCCCGGCGTCCGCATCTCCCAGATCAAACGGCTGCAGGATGATATTGCCATGTCCCTGCAGGCCAAGGGCGTCCGGGTTGTGACACTGGCGGATTCCGTCGGAATCGAAGTGGCCAATGACCGTCCTTCCATCGTTCCGCTCAAGGCGATGCTCAATGACGAATCGTTCCGTGAGACGAAAGCGGAGTTGCCGATTGCCATCGGTTATACGATCACCCAGAAAGTGAAGGTCTTCGATCTGACCGATGCCCCGCATCTGTTGGTCGCGGGTGCGACGAAACAGGGAAAATCCGTCGGACTGAATGTCCTGATCACGTCGCTCCTGTATGCCAAGCATCCTTCTGAGCTGAAGTTCGTTTTCGTGGATCCGAAGAAGGTCGAATTCACGGCTTATGCCCGCTTGCTGAAGCATTACCTGGCCGTTTTGCCGACGGCCGGCAGCGAGGCGGATGAGATCAACAATGCCATCGCCAAGGATTCCAAGCCGGCCGAGCAGATCCTCAAGTCGCTGTGCATCGAGATGGATGCCCGGTATGACTTGCTGAGCAAGGCGATGGTCAATAATGTCAAGTCATACAACGAGAAATACAAAGACCGGCACCTTCTCCCGACGGAGGGGCACAAATATTTGCCCTATATTGTCGTGGTGATCGATGAGTATGCGGATCTGACGATGTCGACCGGAGCCTCCGGCGATGTGAAGACCATCGCCCGGAGTATCTCCTCTTCCATCATCCGGCTGGCGCAGAAAGGCCGTGCCGCCGGTATCCATGTGGTCATCGCAACCCAGCGGCCTTCGGTGGATGTCATTACCGGTCTGATCAAGGCGAATTTCCCGACGCGTATCGCTTTCCGGGTGCTTTCCATGACCGATTCCCGGACGATTCTGGATGCGCCTGGAGCGGACAAACTGATCGGAAAAGGGGACATGCTGTATTATGCCGGCGTGGATATGGAGCGGGTGCAGTGCGCCTTTATCAGCAGTGAGGAGATCGGGGCCGTGACGGAGTTTATCGGGAACCAGACCGGGTACAAGAAATCCTACAACACCCCGTATTATCTGCCCGCTCCGGAACCGGACCAGGTCGAGGACGGCGGTGGAATGATTGACATGAAGAATCTGGACGAGCGTTTTGTAGAGGCGGCTAAGTTGGTGGTAATGAACCAGAGAGGTTCGACTTCCGACTTGCAGCGCCGCCTTGGCATGGGATATGCAAAGGCCGGTAGGGTAATGGACCAGCTCGAAGCGGCCGGCATCGTCGGCCCGCAGGAAGGGTCGAAACCCAGGCAGGTTCTGGTAAATGACCTGACGGAGCTGGACGGTATCCTGAATGCCTTTATGAACCAGTAGTATGAAACGCTTTCTGACATTATTCCTGCTGATCGGGACGGCCTGGGGGCTCCGTGCCGGAAATGTGGTGACTGATTTCGCTGCCAAGGTGGCGTCCTCCCGCGTCGCGTTCCGCTATACGTATTCCGTGAACAATGCCGTTAAACTGCAGGGGAGCGGGTCTGCCCTCGTCCAGGGGGATGCTTTTTATGTGCAAGGAGACGGATTGGATGTGTATTGTGACGGCAAGACGCGCTGGACGGTGGACAAGACCGCCAAGGAAGTGATTGTCGAGTCTGTCGACCAGGATTTCCGGGATTATGCCGCCAACCCCGCCCTGCTTGTGGCCTCGGTCGGGGATGCATTCTCGGTCCAGTCTGTCGCGGAGAGCAAGTTCAAGGGGAAAGCCTGTACGGCCGGCGTTTTGTCGCCGAAAGAAAAAATGGACATGTCCCTGCTGAAGCTGTATTTTGTCAAGAATCAGCTGGCGGGTGCCGCGGTGACCATGAAAGACGGGACCGTGACGGAGTTTGTCGTTTCGGATCTGGTCTTTTCCGAGGTCCGGCCGGCCGGGAAGGAGTTTACATTCGACCTGGGTGCATTGGACAATTCCTGGGTCGTCACCGACCTCACCGATTGACCCCGTCTGCGAGGGTGAATCCCTCGGAGGCCCATTCCCGCATCTCCCCGTCCTGGTCGTAGATCAAGTATCCTTCCAGTTCGGGGTGTTCTTGTATGAAGACCCGGGCGGAATCCAGTCCGATGACCATACAGTAGGTTGCGTACGCATCCGCCCGCATTGCGTCCGGAGCGACAATGGTCGCGCTCAGGAGCGTGTGGGAAACCGGATAACCGGTCCGGGGGTCGATGGTATGGGCATATTTCTTCCCGTTCCGGATATAGTATTTCCGGTAGTTGCCCGAAGTGACAATCCCGCAAGCCTTTCCGCCTGACTGCCAGATGCCGTCCAGGTCGGCACCCAGTTGGTTGTTCCCGTCCACCGGACGGTCGATACCGATGCTCCAGGACCGACCGGACGGATTTTTCCCGTCGCAGTAGATTTCCCCGATGTCCACCAGCATGTCCTTCACCCCGATTCCGTGCAGGTAGTCCGCAACCCGGTCGCAGCTGTATCCCTGGGCGATGGCATTGTAGTTCAGGACCGGATGCAGCCCTTCCCGCAGGGCGAGGTCGCATCCGGAGAGGGTCCGTCCGGGGGCAAGGACTTCTTCCATGCCGGGCGCCAGGGTATGCATGCCGACCGAGTCGAGCAGGCCCCGGATCCGTTCTGCCGGGGGCAGCGTGTCATCCGTGAACCCGAAGCCCCACAAGTCGAACAATCCGCCTGCGGCGACATCCAGTGCGCCGCCGGTCTCTTCCCACAGGGCGCGGGCTTCCCGGTATATGTCCAGGAACATGTCATTGACCGGTATCCGCTCACCGGCATTGAACCGGCTCAGGAGGGAAGATGGGTTGTATCCGGAAAGCGTTGTGTCGATGGTGTACAGGATGGAATCGACCGCCTGTTTGATCTGTTCGGGAGCGGTCCGGACACGTCCGGACGGGCCCTGCCGGTTCAGTTTGACCGTGTATGTGCCGCCCTGGGCATAGCCGGAGATGACAATGTAATCCGCTTTCCGGCTGCAGGCACAGCAGAGCAGGAGACCGGCCAGCAGCAGGACGGGGGTCATCCTTCGGCAATTATTCTTCGAACGCATCATCCTCGGCAAAGTATTTGCACAAAGGTAGAGGTTTTTACGATTAAAATGCGCATATTTGCATGATATTGGAGATAATCTGAGAATATAGTTATGATGCATGGTAAGAGTCGGATACTTTTGGTGGTCCTCGCATGTGTGGGGATTCTCGCCGGAAGTTCCTGCGGGAAAGATGATATAACAGAGTTGTCGTATGATTATATTTCCGGTTCCCTGCGTTTTTCGCTGCCGGATTATGTTTCCCCGAATACGGAGTATACGGCTGTCCCTGCGGGTGTTTACCGCTCTGACGGCGGCGATTTCGGTTATTACTGGGTCCTCTCGACTTCGGGTTCCGTACGGGATACGACCAAGTGGGAAGGGGACGGCCCCACTGTATCGGGCGCGTATTCTTTCCGTTCTCCGAGTTCCCTGGAAACCTTTACGTTGTCGGGAACGGTTTATGCCTACAACCATGTAGGATCCACCTTCACGAAGACCATGACCGTCGTCGATCCTTCCCTGGAGGGATCGCTCAAGGGAAGGGATTTCGGTCCGGATGCGCAGACTTATACCGATGACCGGGATGCCCGGGTTTACCGCTACCGCCGGATTGCCTCGCTGGACTGGATGCTCCAGAATCTTGCTTACACGGGCGCCGGGGTGACCATGGCCAATTGCGAGGTGATGAACGATCCTTACGGCCGCTATTATACCTGGGACGAGGCGAAAACGGTCTGTCCTGCAGGATGGCGGCTCCCCTCCGGAGCGGACTGGGATACCCTTGCCGCCTCTTTGAATGCCCAGGCCGGCGGGACATATAAGGGAATTGCCGGTGAATTGATGTCCAATGCCACCTTCAACGGGTCCCGCATGTGGGATTACTGGCCGGCTGTCAAGATTACGAACGAAACCCATTTCTGCGCTGTTCCGACAGGTTATGCCATCGTGGACGGAAACGGGCAAGGCACTTTCTTCGGCAATCTGGAGTATGCGGCTTTCTGGACGTCGGATTCCTACAATGACGAGCAGGGAGTCTACCGGTACATTTTCGCCAGCCGGCCCGATGTGATGGTCGGGAACGGCCATAAGGATTCATTTGCCGCTTCGGTGCGGTGTGTCCGTGACGCTGAATAATCACCTAACACTATATCAGCCATGAAAAAGGGATTGATTACAATCATTATCGTTGCGCTCGTCGCGCTGGGCCTGTTCGGATGGGCGAAGAATACGTACAATTCCCTGGTTTCATCCCAGGAAGGTGTCGAAGCAGCGTGGGCGCAGGTAGAAAATGTATACCAGCGCAGGGCCGACCTCATCCCCAATCTGGTCGCGACGGTCAAGGGGTATGCCGAGCATGAGAGCAGCACCCTCCAGGCCGTGGTCGAGGCCCGTGCGAAAGCGACCCAGGTCAGTGTGGACCCTTCGAATCTGAACCAGGAATCCATCGCGAAGTTCCAGGCCGCCCAGGATCAATTGACCCAGGCCCTTGGGAAACTGATCGCAATCCGCGAAGCTTATCCCGACTTGAAGGCGAACCAGAATTTCCTGGAGCTGCAGGCGCAGCTCGAGGGAACGGAGAACCGTATCGCGGTCGAGCGCCAGAAATTCAACGATACGGCAAAGGGGTACAACACCCTGGTCCGTTCTTTCCCGCAGAACATCCTTGCGAGCCTGTTCCATTTCGACACAAAGGGCTATTTCAAGGCATCTGAAGGAGCGGAAACCGCTCCGAAGGTGGAATTCTAGCCGGCAATGAAAGCGCGGGAATTCCTCACCCGGGAAGAGAGGAAGCGGATCACGGATGCCATCGTCCGTGCTGAGCATGCTTCCTCCGGGGAAATCCGGATCCATATTGAAAGCAATTGTCCCTCAGAGCCCAAGGAAAGGGCGCTGCGGACTTTCCACATTCTCCGCATGACCCGTACGTCCGCCCGGAATGCGGTTCTGATCTATGTCGCTTCCGAGTCCCGGAAGTTTGCGGTACTGGGTGACAAGGGAATCGACGCTGTCGTGCCGCATGGATTCTGGAAGGATGTCTGCGCGCTGCTGGCAACCCATTTTTCCTCCGGCGCATATGCACAGGGCCTGGAAGAGGCAGTCCTGTTGATCGGTGAGAAACTGCAGGCGTTTTTCCCGTACCGCGAAGATGATGTCAATGAACTTCCGGATGAGATTTCGTTCGGGGATGAAGAGGAAGAGAAAGAGAACCATGCTGAAAGCTAAGTCCATACGCCTTGCTTCCTTTGCTCTGCTGCTGTTGCTTGCCACCCTCCGGACGGCGGCTTTTCCCTCCCGTCCCTCTCCCGAGCGGCTGGTAAATGACCTGGCTGGGATCTTCAGCGCATCCGAACGCGAATCCCTCGAGCAGATGCTTGTCGCATTCGACGATTCCACATCCAACCAAATCACAGTCGTGACCGTGCAGGACCTGGAAGGTTATTCTCCGGCTGAATATGCCGTCAAGATCGGCCTGGACTGGGGAGTGGGCAGCCGGGATTTCAACAATGGCATTGTCGTACTGGTCAAGCCCAAGACCCGTTCTTCCGGCGGTCAGGTTTCGATCCAGGTGGGATACGGCCTCGAAGGGGCGATTCCGGATATTTACTGCAAGCGGATCATCGAGAACCGGATGATTCCTTCGTTCCGGGAGGAAAAGTATTATAGCGGTGTCGTACAGGCCTGTACGGATTTGATGGAGCTGGCCTCCGGAGAAATCTCCCGTTCCCGCGACCGGGAAGAAGAAGGGCCGGATCTTCTGGATATCCTGATACTGCTGTTTTTCCTGACAATGGTGGTCCTGTATTTCAGCCGCATGTTCCGGGGTCCCGGTTCCGGCGGCGGTTCTTCCGGCCGGCATATCTATATCGGCCCCATCGGCGGCCCTTGGGTCGGTGGTTCCTCCTGGGGAGGCGGTTCTTCGTGGGGAGGTGGCTCCGGCGGATCTTTCGGTGGCGGATTCGGAGGCGGCTTCGGCGGTTTCGGCGGAGGCTCCTTCGGGGGCGGCGGCGCGTCCGGCAGCTGGTAAACAGCCTTTTACATTCTTTTGTTCCGCTTCGGCGGCAGCTTCATCACAGGGATGCGATCACTTCCAGCGCCCGGATCAGGGTGCCGGCGATCTTGTCGCAAAGCAACGTCAGGAACACGGGCTGGATTCCCAGGACGCCCAGACCGACACTCAGGAGTGCTACGCCCATGAAAAGGGTCGTGAGCGGCATGGCGATTAAGTTGGTAATCAGGAAATAGCGCGGGAACGTGCCAAAAAGGATCCAGGCCAGCGGCGCCGTTGTGGCCTGACAGGAAATCGCCAGGGCTGCCGCCGACCAGATTTTCCGGGGCAGGTCGGGCCATTTCCCTCCTCGTCCGTCGGTTTCTTCAGGATAGATTCCCTCCAATTTCGGAAAAAGAAAGACAATCCCGGTCATGGCCAGGTAGGAAAGCTGGAATCCGGGGGCCAGGATGCTGCGCGGGGATATGGCCAGTTGCAGCATCAGGGCTCCGCACAGGATCCGTTCCAGGTGGATTTTCCGGTGCAGAGCCAGGGCGGTTTCCCGTAGCGTGATGAACAGGAAGGCCCGGACAACGGAAGGGGAGGCGCCGGTCGCCAGCGTAAACAAGCCCGCCGAGAGCAGCAGGACACCTCTCCGGAGGCCCCGTGCTCCCATGGACCGGCCCAAAGGGGCCAGGAGCCGTCCTGCGGCCAGGTAAAGGAATCCCATATGCAGGCCGGAGAGGGCGAGAATGTGCGATGCGCCGCTTTTCCGGAAAGCCTGCAGGACCGGGCGGGGAAGGTCTGTCCGGTCTCCGGTCAGCAGGGCTTTGACCAGCGGCCCTGTTTCCGCGTTGGCATAGGGAATCGAGTCGATGAGTTTCCATGCTTTTCCCATGTGCGGCGCGAGAGGCGCTGCGGGGGAGAGGAATGCCGTAAACGTGCAGAACAGGCCGGCGGCGAAAAGAAGCGCGGCAAGGTCGGTCCGGGAGCGGCTGTGCAGGATGTGTAACCGGAACAACGGCGGAATCAGGAAGAGAAAACCGGTCCCGGCAGCGGTGTAAAGGGTATTGACCGAGCCCGTGCAAGCGGTCGCACCCCATGCCGCAATCCCGCATCCCGCCGTAAAGAACAGTGCGGCCCAGACAATATCCTTCCCCTCTGCCATTCCTTCCCTGTTTCTTTGCGAAAGTAGGCAATTCTTTTTAACTTTGTGCGCACAATAATGAAAAAATCAACAGTTTAATTGTTAGAATCCTATGATAATCCTTGTGATCAATTGCGGAAGCTCCTCGATCAAGTACCAGCTCCTGGACATGAAGAGCGACGATGTGTATGACCTTCTTGCCAAGGGCCTTGTCGAGAAAATCGGCCTGGAGACGGGCTGCCTCACCCATAAGCCTACCGGGAAAGACCCGATTTCGCGCGAGTTGCCGGTTCCGGACCATAAAGTCGGCATGCAGTTGGTGCTGGATGCGTTGACTGACCCGGAGCATGGTGTGCTGGGCTCCCTGGATGATATCGAGGCAGTCGGACACCGCATTGTCCATGGCGGTGATTTCTTCTCCGGCAGCGCCCTGGTGAATGAGGATGTGCTGGAAAAGATCGGGATCTGCTGCGATTTCGCACCGCTGCACAATCCGGCCCACCTGCTGGGTATCCGGGCTGTGCAACATGTACTTCCGTCTGTCCCTCAGGTTGTTACATTCGATACGGCGTTCCACCAGACAATGGCTCCGCAGGCCTATATGTATGCGCTTCCGTATGAGTACTATGAGAAATACCGGGTCCGCCGGTACGGTGCGCACGGAACCAGCCACCAGTATGTAGCAGGCAAGGGCGCCCGCTTCGCCGGAATCGATATCCACGAGTCGAAGATCATTACCTGCCACCTCGGTAACGGAAGTTCCATCACGGCCATCGTGAATGGAGCGGTCGTAGACACGTCCATGGGTTTCACGCCGCTTGAGGGGATGATCATGGGAACGCGCTGCGGCAATATCGATGCGAACATTATCCCGTACATCATGAAGAAAGAGAACCTGACTCCCGACCAGATGACGGAGATCATGAACAAAAAGAGCGGTTTCCTCGGTCTTTCGGGGTACAGCTCCGATGCCCGTGACCTGAATGTACGCGCTGTGGCGGGCGATCAGCGTTCAAAGTTGGTTTTCAAGAAGTTGACACACGATATCATCAAGAATATCGGCATGTTCGTGGCCGAGATGAACGGGGTTGACCTGATCGTTTTCACGGGCGGCATCGGCGAGAACAACAGCCGGCTGCGCCGCCGCGTCTGCGAAAATCTCACGTATCTCGGGCTCCAGTTCGACTATGAAGCGAATGCTTCCACCGGCAGTCAGCTGATGTTGTCCCTGCCCGAGTCCAAGGTGAAGGTGGCCATGATCGCTACGGATGAGGAACTGGTCATCGCGCGGGATACCATGCACATCGTCGCCAGTATGGAGGAATAATTTATACCACATAGCTATATGATTACGAAATTTTCTGATGTATTTGCAGAACTGAAAGAGAAAGGAATCTGCAAGAAGATGGTCGCTGCCTGGGCAGTGGACGAGCATACGATCGAGGCGGCCGGAAAGGCTGTCGATATGGGATTCGTGAAAGCGACCCTCGTCGGCGACAAGGGGATGATCGAGTCGGTCTGTTCCCAGCTCGGCATTGATGCCGCCAAATTCGAGATCGTGGATGAACCTGTTGAACTCAAGGCAGTTGCCAAGGCGGTCCAGATGGTTCATGACGGAGAAGGTGATGTCCTGATGAAAGGACTGTGCTCCACGGACAAGTTCCTCCGCGCCATCCTTAACAAGGAGACGGGGCTGCTGCCTCCGAAGGGTCTTCTCAGCCACGTCGGTATCATCGAAAGCCCGCTGTATCACAAGCTGATCTTCCTCACGGACATGGCTGTCATTCCGCTTCCGGATTTCCGCCAGAAGATGAAGATGACGGGC
>CADBPH010000066.1 GCA_902796455.1 uncultured Bacteroidia bacterium | reverse complement strand
TCCCTTTTCCCGTTTTCCCTCCCTCGGGGAGTGAAAAGCTGTCGGCCTTTACAGGCCTCCCTAATAAGGTATTTCGCTGATGCGAAGTTAGAATTTGTTAATCGGATTATTCGCTGTGCGAAATATTAGTTGAAACGGAAAAAACCAAGTAGATGAAACAAGTATTCCATCGTGTGCCGGCCCTGCTGGCAACCATCATTGTTCTTTTCCCGCTCATCCTGTCTCCGGTTTCCTGCATCGGTCCGGTGGAAGAAGACCTGGCTGCGGCCAAGGAGAAACTTTCCCGCCTGAAGGAAGCGGCAGACCGTCTGAATTCCACCCTTTTACTCGTAGACAAGACGGCGCGTGGCATGAATACGGACATGCACGTGACCGGTTCGGAAAAACTCTTCGATGAGGATGGGAAGGAAGCGGGTTATTCCTTGTCATTCAAAGACGGTACCCTGATCCGGATTTGGTTCGGTGTCCAGGGAGAGGACGGGAAAGACGGGCATACGCCCAATCTTTCGGTCCGGATGGACGAGGCGGACAGCCTCCTGTACTGGACGGTCGACGGGGAGTGGATGAAAGATGTCTCCGGCGGCCGGGTCCCTGCCCTCGGGCGGGACGGACGGGATGGCCGTGTGGACGCGGCTCCCCAGGTGAAGATCGAGGGGGACCAGTGGATGATTTCCTATGACGGCGGCAACACGTGGACTGTCTTGGCGTCCGTTTCTGAAATGGCCGGTTATCAGGTATTTATCGGGGCCGACGATTCGGAGGAAGACTGCCTTGTCTTCACCTTGTCGGACAGCAGCGCGCTGCGGATTCCGCGGTATGTCCCGGTTTCCCTGGCCCTGGAATCCACTGCCGACAGTCTCCTGATCGGCTCCGGCGAAATTCTGGAAATCCCGTTCCGGATTACCGGCTCCGTATCGGAAAACCGGGTCGTGACCTCCGGGACGGACGGGCGCTACGTGTCTGCAGTAGAGATGACCTCGCTTACGGAGGGTGTCGTCCGCGTGACCTGCAAGGACGCTGCGGAAGGGTATATTTTCCTGCAGGTGCATGACGGCGGATTCTCCGCCCTGGAAGAAATCACCTTCCTGCCCAGGACGCTGACCATCGACAACCTGCGCCCTTACCCGGTCGCGGTGACGGGCGGGCTGCTCCGGCTGCCCTTCAAGGCGAATTTCCAGTTGGCAGCCCGGGTGCGCGAAGGCTCGGAATGGGTGACAGTCGCCGCCATCCGGCAGACGAATCCGGACCGCGCTACCATTGATTTTGTTTTTTCCGCCAATGATACCGGTGCTCCGCGCAGCGGGTGGGTGGATCTGGTCCCGGAAGACCATCCCGGGTTTGTATGTGCGACGGTCGAGTTCAATCAGGCGGGTCCCGCCACGGAATAAATCCCTATGAATATGAAAACCAATAAATATATCGTAATCCTTCTGGCGGCATGCCTGCTGGGAGGAAGTTGCTCCCGTTTTGTCCGGGATGAACTGGTCCAGATGCAGAATGAGATGGACGCGTTGTGGGAGAAGGTGAACACCATGAATGGCACGCTCGGATCCCTCAAGGAAATTGTCGACGAAATGGCCTCCGGCGGCTATATCGTCAGTGCGACACCGGCCACTCCCGATGAGGAGGGCCGTTCGGGTTATCTCCTGACATTCAACGACGGGTCGATGATCACCCTGTACAGCGGCGTGGACGGGGAAGATGGCCAGAACGGGCAAGACGGGCATTCGCCTGCCATCAGCCTGAAGCAGGATGAGGACGGCGCCTGGTACTGGACGCTGGACGGCGAATGGCTGCTCGGCCCTGCCGGAGAGAAAATCAAAGCCGTCGGCAAGGATGGCGAAGATGGCATTGCCCCCCGCGTGAAGGTGGAAGACGGATATTGGTGGGTGGCCACCGGCGGGGATGATACCTGGCAGCAGATGGCCCGCGCCAAGGGAGAAGATGCCGTGGATATCCTCTCGGCCATCGATGTCTCCCAGCCGGACCACGTGGTCCTGACGCTTGCGGACGGGCGGACGATCGCCATTCCGCGCTACCAGCCGCTCGTGCTGAAACTGAGTTTCCCGGATGAAGAGAACGGCATTTCGGCCGGCGAGACCTATCCGATCGGGTATGAATTGGAAGGGGACGTGACGGAGAAAACCGTGGTGACGGCCGGTACGGACGGGCGTTATCTTACGCGGATAGAGCGGATCTCCGACCGCGAGGGCACCGTCTGGGTGACCTGCCCCGCGGAATACACGGACGGATATATCTATTTCATTGTCAATGACGGGAAGGGCGGATCGCAAATCCGGGTCGTGACCTTCTACGAGCGGAAGATGACCCTTCCGGAGGGTCTGGTCTTCCCGGTGGATGCGGCCGGTGCGACCGTGACCGTCCCTTATTCGGTGAATTTCGCTTTCGAGCCGGTCTTTGCCGACGGATGCGATTCCTGGATCCATCTGCTCTCCACCCGTGCAGAAACGGTGGAAGGCAACCTGTCATTCCAGGTGGATGCCAATACGGCGGAGGAAGAACGTTTCGGTTTCATCGAAATCCATCCGGTCAACCATCCTGAGTACGTCCATACCCGGATTGCAGTCCGCCAGGCAGCGGCTCCCGCGCCGGAACAAGGGGAGTAAGCCATGAAGAAAGTAATCATCATTCTCGTGGGATTCCTGCTCCTGCAGGGTCCCGTCCATGCCCAGAAATGGTCTGTGCAGACCAATCTTCTGGACTGGCTTTCGCTCGGGACGGCCAATCTGGAGGCAGGCATGTCCCTGTCCCAGCATTTCTCGCTGATGGCCGGCGCCCGCTACAATCCCTGGGAGTTTACGACCGAATCGCCCGCCTCGGTGATCCGCAACCAGCAGACGACCGGTTATGTGGGGCTGCGTTACTGGACCTGGTATGTCAATTCCGGGTTCTGGATGGGCCTGAAAGGGCAGTATATGAATTCGTTCTCCAATACCGGAATCTGGCGGGCCGCCCTCAAGGAGGGGAAAAACGGCTGGGGCGGCGGTTTGTCCATGGGATATACCTTCATGCTCCACAAGCACTTGAACCTGGAGGCCGGGCTCGG
>CADBPH010000065.1 GCA_902796455.1 uncultured Bacteroidia bacterium | reverse complement strand
CTTCCGCTTTCTTCCCTTTCAGGGAACTCACCCCGGCAGCATCCCAGGCCTTCCGCAGGTCCAGGCCGTCCTCCCGGAGCTTCGTCGCCAATTGGGTCCGCATCTGGGAGGTATTGTTGGCGCAATAGGTCTCCGGCATGACATCGGACGGGACAATGCCGTACTTCATCACCAGGTTGGAGACACCCGTGAACTGCCCGCCGTCACTGATCGGATTCTGGAATAGCCAGTCCACTTTCCGGTCCTCGAACGGCAAGGTCCGGGTATCGATGATGCCCTGCAGGAACAGATTGGCCTTTTCGAGCTGGTCATAGAAGAACAGGTAATTCTGCGAGAAGGTGAAGTCCCCCAGATCATACTTGTCGATCATGGCCGCACGCAAGACGTTCAATCCGGTGAACAGCCAGCAACGCCCGGAAGACTGCTGGTCGGTATGCCCCTTGGTCCTGACCCGGTCCGAGAAATGCGTATCAATCATCGCCAGCTTCTCGGCATTGGCGGCAAGCGTTCCGATCGGCGTCGTATTCAATGCGTTACGAATCGCTTTGTCCGCCGGCGTACCGGCATAGCCCCGGCTGATTTCCTGCATCATCTGCGGAGAAATGCCGCCGTCCGGAGAAACGGTCCGCTCTTGGGCGAAGGCCGTGAGAGAGAGCAGCAAAGCTGCCAGAAAGACTGTCTTTTTCATATTCTGTCGTGTTTACATATTTTCCTTATCCCCGGCGGTATCCACCTCCCGCGGAATCACGGACACATCCCCGTGCATGCGCCCGGATGTCCGGATTTTCCCGCCCGGACGCCGGGGCCGCAGCCCCAGCTTTTCCAATTTCTCAATCTTCCGAACAACAGACTGGTTCGATTCCGACAGCTTCCGGGTGGCTTCGCGGTAAGCCTCTCCGGCCTTTCCCAAATACTGACCGACCGCCACGTAACTGTCCATCCAGCCCTTGATCTGGGTCATCAGTTCTTCCGCCGTCTTGTAGACATCGGCGATGTTCTTCTCCTGGTCATACTGCCGCCAGCTCATCTGGATCATATTCAGCACGATGATCAAGGTCATCTGGCTGACGATCAAGACCTTGTTTTCGCGGGCGACCTGCCACAGGCGGGGATCCTCTTCCAGCATCAGCCGGAAAGCCCCTTCCATCGGAATGAACATGATGTTGAAATCCACCCGGCGGCGGCCCGGCGGGATCAAGCCCGCATAATCCTTGTCCTTGAGCTCGTCCACATGGCGCCGGATGCTCTCCACATGCGCGCGGGCGGCCGCTTTCCGCTCGGCGGCATTCTCCGAGACCATAAAATGATGATAATCCTTCAGGCTCACCTTCGAATCGATGACGACGGTCGTATCATCCGGATAATAGACCAGCACATCGGGAATCAGCACCTCTCCGGACGCGCCGCGGAGCTGCCGTCCCTTCTCGTCTGTCACCACCGACTGCGTCGAAAAATGGATTCCCTCGGTCAGTCCGGCATTCTTGAGCACATCCGTCAGCAGCATCTCGCCGAAATCCCCCTGTACCTTGGAATACCCGGTCAAGGCATCCGCCAGGTTCTGCGCCTGGTCGCCGACCGCCCGCGAACGATTGTCCAGAT
Source organism: uncultured Bacteroidia bacterium (assembly GCA_902796455.1). Lineage (GTDB taxonomy): Bacteria > Bacteroidota > Bacteroidia > Bacteroidales > UBA932 > Cryptobacteroides. Next base: position 3,480 of record CADBPH010000065.1, on the reverse strand, counting down.
CCACGATCCGCTGCTCCAGCTGCGCATGGCGCTGCAGCGACTTCTCCTGCGATTCACGGACGGCCTGGCTGAATTCGCCGAACTTTTCCTGCAGGGGACGGAGCAGCGTTTCAATCGATTGGGCACTCTGCAGGCGGAAATCTTCATTGCTGCGCCGCGCCATATTCTCGAACATCTCCCGTTCCATGCGCAGCCGGCGTTCCTCCTCCTCACGGTGCCGCTGGAGGTTTTCCTTCATCTCGCGGTCAAATTCCTCACGCACGTCCAGACGGCTTTCCAACGCAGCTTTTTCGCTGGAGAGTCGGAAGACACGATGCAGCAGCACCGACACGGCCACCAGGGCGGCCAGCAAGAAGCTGCTCAGAATGATGACAAGCGGATCCATGGACTCAAAGATAGGCATTCTGCCCTTATTTTCCATCAGTCCGGCAGGAAAGAACCGCCATTTTTGGTTATCTTTGTCCAGATGGGACGGACTCCCCTTTTTCGCACGTCATGGCTGTATCCCGGAAAAACCGATATCTATTGCCTGCAGGCCTGCTGATCCTGGTACTGCTGGCCTTTGCCGACCTGCTCGCCGGCGGCCAGGCCCTGTCTCCCGGCCGGGTATTGTCCTCCCTGGCCGGAAGCGACGACGCAGCAGTCCGGGATATCATCCTGGGTATCAGAATCCCCCGCATCCTCTCCGCCCTAATCAGCGGCGCTGCGCTCGGCCTGGCCGGGGTCCAGATGCAGGCCGTCTTCCGCAATCCCCTGGCCGACCCGCACATCATGGGCGTCAGCGGCGGCGCCGGACTGGGTGCCGCCATTGCGACAACCTTCCTCTGGGGCGGAGCCATCACGTCCACCGGCGGACCGGTTCCCATGGCCCTCGCCGCCTTCGCCGGTGCTGCGGCCGCTTCTTTTCTTGTCATCGCCGTCTCCGCCCGGATCAGCAGCGCATCCATCCTGCTGATTTTCGGCGTCATGCTCGGATTCATCTTCAACGCCATGACTTCGATCCTGGAGTATTCGGCAGGAGAAGAAAGCCTGAAATTGTTCTACAGCTGGTCCGCCGGCAGTTTCTCCGGAAACCGCTATACGGAAATCGGACTGATGGGCGGCGCCCTTGCCCTGGGCGGAATCTTGGCCGCAGTGAATTCCAAAGGTCTGGATATCATTTTGTTCGGAGATGATTACGCACGGGCGTCCGGTGCTCCCGTCGGCCGCATCCGCCTGGGAGCCATGGTCAGCTGCTGCCTGATTACGGGAGCGGTCACCGCTTTTTGCGGCCCGATCGGATTCGTCGGAATCGTCTCCGGCCACATTGCCCGCTCGCTCCTGCATACGGCCCGGCACCGCACCATCCTGCCCGCCAGCATGGTCACCGGAGGCATCATTGCCCTGACGGCCGACCTCATCTCCCAATGCTCCGTGATTCCACTTCCTGTCGGCAGTACCATGGCACTGATCGGCATCCCGCTCATTTTTGTCATTTTATCAAGGAAAAATGCTCTCGGCCACTGACCTTACCCTCGGATACGGCAGCCACATCCTCTGCCGGCACCTCACCCTGGACATCCAGCGTGGGGAATGCATTTTGCTCTGCGGGCCGAACGGCAGCGGGAAAAGCACCCTCCTGCGAACCCTTGCCGCCCTGGAGGATCCGCTGGAAGGCCGGATGGAACGAGACGCGGAAATCTTGCTGGTGCCGACAGGCATTCCGAAGGTAAAAGGCTTCTCTCTGAGAGAGTTCCTGATGACGGGATGCTACCGGGAAAGCCGCTGGAGCGGTCGCCTGTCCCGCGAATGGCAGGAAAAAACCGACCGGGCGCTCAGCCAGCTGGGACTTTCCGGGCTCGCGGAAAAAGATTTGTCCACGCTCAGCGACGGCGAATTCCAGAAAGGATGCATGGCGACCGCCCTTGTCCGCGATCCGGACATGCTGCTGCTGGACGAGCCGACTGCATTCCTGGACGTCGGGAACAGGGTTTCCCTCGTCCGGATCTTGCAGCAGCTGAGCCAGGAAGGGAAAACGGTTCTCTTCTCCTCACATGACCTGGCTGACTGCCTGCCCGTTTGTACCCGGGTCCTGGGGCTGGACGGGAAAGGCCGCTTCCTGGACAGTGGTCCGGACGCCTCCCTTCCCCGGCGGAAAGCAATCGCAAAGGATTGCTTTGGCGGAGTGGATTTTTGATTTCGACGGTATTTTGTGTAACTTTACCCATTCTGGCGGCAAATCCGACAAACCGCCGTATCTGCCCATGGAACAGAAACTTTTTCTTATAGACGGACATGCCCTGATCTTCAAGATGTATTACGCATTCCTGCGCCATCCGATGATCAACTCCAAAGGGGCCGATATGTCCATCCTCTTTGGTTTCACCAAGTACCTTCTCGAACTGGTCGAGCGGGAGAAACCTGATTTCCTGGCAGTTGCATTCGACCCGCCGGGAGGGACTTTCCGCAATGAACTGTACCCCGAATACAAGGCGACGCGCAGTGCGACCCCGCAACTGGTGATCGATGCCCTCGGCCCCCTGCAGGAACTCTGCTCCGCCATGGGGATTCCCAACCTGATGGTTAAGGGCTTCGAGGCGGACGATGTCATCGGAACTGTAGCCAAGCGATGTCAGGGAGAAGGTCTTCAGGTTTACATGGTTACGCCCGACAAGGATTACGGGCAGCTCATCGACGCGCACATCTTCCAATACAAACCCGGCAAAGGCGGCGGGGATGACGAAGTAATCGACCGGGAAAAAATCTGCCAGCGGTACGGAATCCAGGAGCCCCTGCAGGTCATCGAGATGCTGACCCTCTGCGGAGACTCCTCGGACAATGTTCCCGGGGTGAAAGGCGTCGGAGAAGTCGGCGCCGGGAAATTGATCGCCCGTTACGGAACGGTTGAAAACATCTATGCCCACCTGGACGAACTCCCGCCCCGGCAGAAGGCCCAATTCGAAGAGGCCCGCGGCCATATTGAACTGAGTCACAAGCTGGTAACCATCCGGACGGACGTCCCGGTCGACACCCCGACTTCCGAAATGGCCCTGGACATCCGCTACACGCCGGAACTGGCCGACCTGTTCGAAAAATATGAGTTCAATTCCCTGCGCAAGCACCTGGGAGCCCCGGCCGGTCATCCGGCCCGGAAAGCGGACATCCCGGCATTTTCTTTCCAAAGCGTTCCCGTGCAGGAGGTGGAGCAGGCCGCCCGCAAAGCCGGTCTGTGCGCCCTCGTGCCGGCCGGAGACGGACAGATCGCCGTTGCCGCCCTGCATGGCGGGGATGCGCCGATCGCGGCCCAGGCAGCTCCGGAGACATTCCGGGGGCTGCTGACCGACGAAGCCGTCGCCAAAGGCGGATTTGACTTGAAATCCCTGCTGAACGCATTGGCCGGCGACAAGATTACGCTGGAGGGGAAATTAGAAGATTACGGTCTCATGCACTACATCCTGGGGCCGGAACGAAGCCACAATCCCGCCATCCTGGTCAAGAGTT
>CADBPH010000064.1 GCA_902796455.1 uncultured Bacteroidia bacterium | reverse complement strand
TGCTGAACAACAACTATTACTGGAATACGGAAGCGAACGCTTATTCCACCTTTGTCCAGGACCGGTACCATCCGGCCAACAATCCGGACGGAACGCTTCCGCGCCTGACGACGACAACCGGCAACAACTCCTATCGGGCATCTGACTTGTGGATTGCCGATGCGGGCTGGATGCGCCTGAAGGATGTCGAGCTGAGCTACACGCTGGACAACAGAAAGTCCGGCAGTCTGTTCAAAACCTGCAAGATTTTCGTACGCGGAGCGAACCTGTTCGTTCTGTCCGGCATCAAAGACCTGGATCCGGAACGGCTCAATGCCGGCGTGACCGATTATCCGGTCATGCGGACGGTTACCGGCGGTGTAACGATCGGATTCTAGAAGGAGGAAATGATTATGAAAAAGACTTTATTATACTTGTTTATCATCCCTGCCCTGGCGCTTCAATCCTGCGATTCGCTGTTTGAGCCGAAGACGATCGGAGACGTCAGTGACGAGGCCATGTGGGTGGTCCCCGATCTGGCGCGTGGCGTTCTGATGCAGGCTTATACCAATATGCCGAACCGTCCGGACAGCTATGGGGAAAATTTCCTGGATGCAGCGACGGACAATGCGGTGACCAACGGCTTTTCTTCGGAAATCTATCAGCTGGCCCTGGGCGGGATCAGCAGCACCAACAGCCGGATCAGTTGTTGGTCAACGGCTTACGAACAATTCCAGCACATCCATTTGTTCCTGGAAAAAGGGCTGACGGCCAACACGCGGTATGCGATCAGCACCGAGGAGGATGACGTTGAGGCGAAGCGTCAGCTGCGCGCCGAGGCGATGTACCTGCGGGCCTGGTGGGGCGCCTATCTGCTCCAATTCCACGGCGGCCGGACCGCTGACGGGCAAGCGCTCGGATATCCGATTGTCAAAGAGTATATTACGGAAGAAAAAGCGAAGGATTTCAGCTGGATCAAGCGGAATACCTACGAGGAATGTGTCCAGCAGATCTGCGCGGACTGTGACGAGGCCGCTGCCGTATTGCCGTTGACCGCGACCGGTGCCTATATCGGACGCGCAACGGCGACGATGGCTGAATTCCTGAAAGCCCGAGTCCTGTTCTATGCGGCCTGTCCGGCTTACCAGCCCGCTTCGATCGTGCAGATCAGCGGAATGGGCCAATATACCGTGGTGGATGAGGCGGCTTGGAAAGAGAAATGGGAGCGTTCGGCGCGCCAGTCCTGGAAAGTCCTGGAGCTGTGCGGCACCCCCGCTTATATTGCGACCAATCGGACCGATCTCGTGGACATTGACCAGAATAATCCGGTGACTCCGTCGCATTTCATTTTCCGGTATTATTACCAGGCGAATGGTCTGGAAAGCCGGCAGTATCCTCCGTTCTATTTCGGATCCTGCATGAATACTCCGTCGCAGAACCTGGTGGATGCTTTCCCGATGAAGGCGAACGGATACCCGATCGACGTCGCGGGCAGCGGCTATGACCCGGCCAATCCGTATGAAGGCCGTGACAACCGGCTGGATTTCACGGTCTATCATCAAGGTTCCAAGTTCGGGCTGAATGATTCCTATATCGACATCGTCGAAGGTGGAAAGGACGCTCCTTCCTTCATGTCCGGCGGAAACCGCGGTACCCGTACGGGATATTACCTGCACAAATGGCTTTCCGAGAAAGAGAACATGCTGGATCCCGTCCAGAGTGTGACGGCCCTGCATTTTTATCCCACCATGCGGCTGGCCGAGATTTTCCTGAGCCTGGCCGAAGCCTCCAACGAGGTGTGGGGACCGGAAGGCAAGGGAGACGGTATCGGCATGTCTGCGTATGAGATTATCAAAGACATCCGCAAGAAATCGGGCGGAATTGTCGAGGATCTTTACATCGATGCGGTGAAAGGCTCCAAGGACGACTTCCTGAAACTCATCCTCAATGAGCGGCGGTTGGAAATGGCCTTCGAGAATGTCCGCTTCTGGGATCTCCGCCGGCGCCTGTTGCCGCTGGACGAACCGATCCGGGGGATCGTGGCCACCCGCGCGGCGGACGGGACCCTCTCTTATTCGATCCAGGAAGTGGAAAAACGGGGCTTCAACCAGCTGCGCCACTATTATCTGCCGATTCCTTATGCCGAAGTGCAGAAGAATCCCCTGATGGTCAACAATATGGACTATTAATCTGAATACGGGATATGAAAAGAATATTGAAAATCACCTCCCTGCTCTTGGCATTCATCTCTCTGTCAAGTTGCTACGAGGATTATGTGCATGACTATGATTTCCCGAGCATGGGCTTTGCGCTGAACAGGCAGGTTCGGACCGTAGTGTCCACAACCAACCAGATTTATGTGGGCGTGTCCATCGGCGGGAAACGGAGCGTTGACCTCAAGGATTGGGCAACCTTCACGTTCGACCAGTCCCTTCTGACCGGAACGGGGCTGAAGATGCTGCCGGAAAGCTACTATGTACTGGCGGACCCGAACACCTTCACGGTGCGCAAGACCAATCTGGCCGTGGCCGACGTGGGCATCACGTTCACGGAGGATTTCTATGCCGACCCGGCCTGTCTGGAGCGGACATACGCGCTGCCTTTCCGGCTGGTCGCCACCTCTATCGACGCCGTTGCGGATTCCACCGGCGCGCGGGATCCTTACGGAGCGATCCGTGAAGGCGGTCAGACGGCCGTCGTTGCGATCAAATACATCAGCGGCTTCAGCGGAACGTATTACAAAGTCGGATCCGTGACGGAAGTGGATGCTTCCGGAAATGCCGTCGGGGAGGCGCAGACTTATGCCAACACAGACCTGACGAAAAACGGGACATGCGTCCTGGGAACGTCCGGCCGCTACAGCGTCGTCCGCCCCGGGCTGGGGAACAGTGCCGATGGCAGCCTGTCCCTGACCGTGTCCGGCGGCGACCTGGAGAAAGACAGCGAAGTGGAACTGGCAATCCCTTCCGGCGCGACCCTCGTCCAGGGAAGCGGCCGCTGGGTGCGGCAGGGAGACTATGCCTTCTACAGCGGTGACAAGGTGGCTCCCCAGTTCAATCTGGACTATACGTATTCGGTGGACGGGAAGTACTATCACGTCACGGAGAAACTGGTGCTGCGCCAATGGGCGGAGCGCGAATTGAGAGTGGAAACCTTCTAATTCGATGGACATGAAAATACGATATTTTGCTTTTCTGATGACCGCCATGGCTGTCCTGGCCGCCTGCAACGGGACGGGCGGGGAGGAACCCGAGGTAGCGTACACGCTCACCCCTGCCGCCTCCGCCGGCCCTGAAACCGATGTGACGGTCGATCTGGATGAATATGAGCCCGTGACCTTCTCCTGGGGAGATGCCGTATGGGAAGGCCGTGGTTTTGCGACCTATGCCATCTTGTTCGACAAGCGCGGCGGGGACTTTTCAAAGCCGGTCGCAGCCTTTTATGCACCGCGGATTGACGACCGCTCGATTACCCTTTCCAAGGACGACATCAAATCCGTTTATACGGCGGCGAGCGAGACGTCCAAGGATAAGGAAGTTTATGTGGACTGGGTGGTCAAGACTGCTGCCGGAGGAAAAGCCCTGCTTTCACCTGTCCGGACCCTTCATATGACCATGACACCGGATCCGGATGCCTTCGTACCGGGCAATCCGATCTTTATCGACGGCCCGGGGGCTGCGGAGGCCGGTCAGCAGATGACCTATATCCCATCCATTGACTATCACAAGGATGCGCGGGATTACAACGACAATTCCACTCGGGTTAAAGATTTTGATTATGAGATCTTTACCAAGATCAAGGGCGGGGAGCCGTTCTGGTTCTGGTCCGGGAATTCCACCGGCGGCCAGGATTGGATTTTCTCCCTGGACGCCGATGCGCCCATGGATGCTGCGACCTATACGATGAGTATCCAGAAGGATGCGAACATCCACACGGTCGCCGGATCGGACGGCCTGTTCCGCTTCCGCTTCAATTCCAAGACGCGCGAAGTGTATGTCAAGCGGATTGACCGCGTTTCGCTCCGGTATTGGGCTCCGTTGACGGACAATAATATGACCTATCAAGGGAACGGTGTATGGTCGGTTGACTTGACAATCCCGGCCGGGAAGAACGGGTACAAGTTCCTGTTCTTCGGCCTGGACGGCGACCAACCTACGGGCAGCCAGTACCCGACGGTAGATTTGGGACCGACCATTGCGGATACCCCTGCGAATTACTGGACGATCGTAACTGTAGTAGGTGGTGCAGCTCCGGCGCGGACGGCCGCACGGGCATTCGGAATCTGGCGGTTCCCTGCCGAAATCGAAGGCAAAATGGCCCGGTACACCATTAAAATGAACGCGGAAGCCGGAGCATATACCCATAGCATAGAACTTTTGTGATACGTGCATTCCCTATATTGATGATCCTGTTGGTGGCAGGTTGCGGCAAGTCTCCCGAATGGGAGTCGCTGCAGCCTGACCCGCCGCAGGGCGGCGAAGCTTCCGCACCGCTGACATGGGACTCCCTGGCAGACAGCTGCACTTTTGTCCTGACCGAGCAGTTCCTCAACAAGGCGGAAGGCTGGTTTTGGTCGACTCCCGGGGACGCCGGGAAGGCCTCTGCCTATATTTATTGGCAGCAGGCCCATGCCGAAGATGTGCTGATCGCCGCTTACAAACGGGTACGGGAAACGGACAAGACACGTGCTGCGCAATATGAGGAATGGTTCAAAAAGTGGTATGCATCCCGGGCGCACAATTACAATACGTCCCGGGCGTCGGAGGGTGCAGCCGGCGGCTTTTTCAATGCCTTTACGGATGACATGGCGTGGATCTGCCTGACGCTGATGCATTTGGAGGAGGCGACCGGCGACCGGACCTATTCCGATACCGCCCGGGAAGTCTATGACAAATACATCATCCCGCGGGCCTGGAAGGATTCGAAAGGGACCGGTCTGCCCTGGCAGAACAACGAGGCGAACCGGGGGAGGAACGCCTGTACCAATGCCCCCGGCATGTTGCTGGCGGCGCTGCTGCACCGGAAATACGGGGAACAGCGCTATTTGGACGAAGCCGTCATGCTGTACGACTTTATCGCCGCGAATCTCCTGAGTAGTGACGGGCGGGTGGAAGAACCGCCGCTGACGTACACGCAAGGGACCTTCGCGGAAGCTTGCCGGCAACTGTACCACATCACCGGGGAGACGCCGTACATGAATCTTGCGGCGAAAGTGATGGAATATGCCTTCACGTCCGGACGGTGTACGAATGCGGAGACCGGCGGCCTGCGCAACGAGGGAACCAGCATGGACCAGAGCATTTTCAAGGCGGTCCTGATCCCTTATGCAGTAGATTTCGTGCTGGATGAGAAAGCCCCTGCCGCCGCCAAGCGGATTGTCCGGGAGCGGCTGATGCTGAACGCCCGTCTGCTGAATGCCAGTCTGGACCGGTTTGCCTGGCCGGCCATGTTTGTCAATTATTATTGGGGAAAAACATTTGACGGCAGCGGCTATGCCTCAATGGGCGCCCAGGTAAGCGGAGCGTCCCTGATGGAGGGAATGGCCCGCCTGGGCGGGAAACGCCAATAGAATGATATGGATATGAACAACATGAAATATTTGACACTCGCAGCAGGCATGGTGCTCCCTGTGGGTATCGGGTGTTCGCAGGAGGACTCCTCCCGCCCGAATGTCATCGTGATCCTGACCGACGATATGGGATATTCCGATATCGGATGTTATGGGGGCGAGATAGAAACCCCCAACATTGACAACCTGGCGGAGAACGGTCTCCGGTGGGCGCAATTCTACAACAATGCGCGGAGTTGTCCTTCCCGGGCGGCGCTGATGACCGGGCTTTATCCGCATCAGGCCGGGATGGGCTGGATGGCGGCTGCGAACATGCAAACTCCTGAGTACCAAGGCTTCCTTAATGACAATTGCGTGACGCTCGGCGAAGCCATGGGGGCAAACGGATATGAGACTTACATGGTCGGGAAATGGCACTTGTGCTCGGAATGGCAGTGCGCGGGCAATGTGAAGGAGAAGTGGCCCCACCAGCGTGGCTTCCAGCATTTCTATGGCATTCCCGAAGGGGCGTCGAATTATTTCCGGGCCGCCATGGTCCGGGATGACGAACGCCTGCCGCGGACGACGGATGAGGATCATTTTTACATCACGGATGCACTTTCCGATACGGCGGCCGCTTATGTCGCCGGCCACGATTTCAAGAAAAAGCCGCTGTTCATGTACCTGGCTTTCAATGCGCCGCACTGGCCGCTGCATGCCCTGGAAAGTGATATCGAACGATTCCGGGACCGTTACATGCAGGGGTGGGACAAACTTCGGGAAGACCGGTTCGCCCGGCAGGTGGCCATGGGACTTTTCGCCCCCGGCGTCGAGTTGAGTCCCCGTGACGCGCGCGTTCCTGCCTGGGACAGCCTGGATGTGGAAACGCAGCGGGAATATGCCATGCGGATGGCGATTTATGCGGCCCAGGTATATGCCGTGGACCGGGGAATCGGCAAGCTGGTCGCTGCCTTGAAAGCGGCGGGCCAGTTCGACAATACCGTGATCTTGTTCATGGACGACAACGGTGCCTGCGCTGAGTATCTGGGCAAAGAGGGAATCAGCGGTGTTACCGGGAAGGCCGACACCTGGGAAAGCTACCGGATCAACTGGGCCAATCTCAGCAGCACACCCTATCGGGAATACAAGCATTACACGAACGAAGGAGGCATCGCTACGCCGCTGATCGTTTCCTGGCCCAATGGGATTGACAAGTCGCGCAACGGCTCGTTTGTCCGGGAATATGGTTATTTTGCCGACATCATGGCCACCTGCATCGACTTGTCGGGAGGGAAATATCCCAAAAAGTACAACGGGCATGACATCCTCCCTTGTGAAGGGGTCTCGCTGGTCCCGAATTTCAGCGGGCAGCCGACCCGGCGCGGCATGACGTTCTGGGAGCATGAAGTGAACATCGCCGTGCGCGACGGGAAATGGAAACTGAATATCCACCATGTGGAGGACGAGCCCATTGATTTGGAGAAACTCGAACTCTATGACATGGAGAAAGATCCGACGGAACTGCACAATCTGGCCGGAGAGCAGCCTGCGCGGGCCAAAGAATTGTTTGCGGCCTGGGACGCCTGGGCGCAGCGGGTCCATGCCTATCCGCTTTCCACGGTCGGCTACGGCCGCCGCCAGTCTTACTACCGCCGCTTCATGAATGGCGCCTTCGAGGACAATCTCGGCGGGTGGCAGTTATCCTGTACGGGAGATGCGGATGTGTCTTTTGAAATCGATACGGTGCATGTCATCCACGGGAAAACAGCCCGGATCAATGTCGCCCAGAAGGGGACGCGCCCCCGGGATGCGTTCATGAAATGGAATTTCCCCAATGTGGATGGCCCTTCCACCGCGTCAGTCGGATTTACTTACCAGACGGACAAGCCCAACCGGCTCTGGTTGCGCCTGGAGTTCCAGAACCCCTCGCGTCCCAAAGTCCTGGACCGGGAAATCCTACTGGACCCTTCCGGAGGAACGGTCCGGTTTGACGGGATCGAGTTGCCTCAGGGGCGTTTCCAGCTGGTCTTGTATGTCGGAGACACGGAGCCCGGGCAGATCTGGGTGGACGATGTTATCCTGAACCTGAAAGATAAAGAATCATAAACCATGGAGAAGAAAATGGCACTGGCGGCTCTGCCGCTGCTTGCCGCTGCCACGGCCTGTGGCGCGGGCATTCAGAACAAAGAGAAACCCAATGTGATCCTGATCTATACCGATGACATGGGGTATTCGGACATCAGCTCTTTTGGTGGGACTTTCACCCCGACGCCGAATATTGACCGGATCGGGCAGGAGGGCATTTGCTTCGACCGGTATTATACGGGTTGCCCGATCAGTTCCCCGTCCCGGGTCGGCGTGACAACGGGGATGTATCCGACCAAGTGGGGCATCACGACGTTCCTGAATGACCGCAGGGCCAACCGGCGGAATCAATCCAATGATTACCTCAGCGCGGAGGCTCCTTCGATGGCACGGGCGTTCAAGGCCGGCGGATATGCGACGGCGCATATCGGGAAATGGCACATGGGCGGCGGCCGCGACGTGAAAGACATGCCGCAGATTCCGGAATATGGTTTTGACGAGTATTGTTCGACTTGGGAGAGTCCGGATCCGGACCCGCTCATCACGGCGAGCAATTGGATCTGGAGTGAGCGGGACAGCATCAAGCGTTGGGAACGGACCGCTTACTTTGTCGACAAGACACTGGATTTCCTGGCTCGCCACAAAGGGGAGCCCTGTTTCGTGAATCTCTGGCCGGACGACATGCATACGCCGTATGTTCCCAGCCAGGAAGAATACGAGCGCTCCGGAAAGAATGGCTGGTGGGAGAAGAAAGTGAATTTCATCCCGGTCCTGGCGGAGTATGACCGGCAGATCGGCCGGCTGATGCAGGGGCTGAAGGATTTGGGAATCGATGAGAACACCATCGTTGTCTTTACATCCGACAACGGGCCGAATCCGAGTTACAAGAACGGCCGTACGGCCGGAATGCGGGGGCAGAAAGCGACGCTGTACGAGGGCGGCATCCGCATGCCGTTCATGATCCGCTGGCCGGCAAAGATCAAGGCGGGCCTGCGCAATACGGAAACGGTCCTGACCTCCCTGGATCTGTTCCCGTCCTTGTGCGCACTGGCCGGCATCCGGGCCGAAAGCGGTGATTTCCAGCTGGACGGGCAGGACATGAGCCGTGCCTTGCTGGGGAAACAAAAGCAGCGCAAGGGCGCGATGTTCTGGGAGTTCGGCCAGCATTTCGTCGGGAAACCGTTGCCTGAAAACGCCTATCAGACCCGCAGCCCCAACATCGCCATGCTGGAAGGGGACTGGAAGATGCTGATAAACTACGACGGAAGCCGCCCGGAACTGTATAACCTGAAGGAGGACGTTTTCGAGACGGTCAACCTGGCCGAAAAAGATCCCGAGCGGGCCAAGCGGATGGGGGATGCCTGCATCGCCTGGTACAAAGCTTCTTTCCGCCAGCATGCGGGAGAACTGCAGCCTGTCCCGGAACAACCCAAACCTTAGCGATTTCTTATGAACCATCTTTCGAAAGCCATGCTTCCGCTGGCTGCGGTTCCCGCTTTGGGGACCGTCCCGGCGGCTGCGCAAGCCGGTTCTCCGGCGCAGCGGCCCAACATTGTGGCCATAGTTGCAGACGATTTGCTGACCACCGAGCTGGGATGTTACGGGGGGCGCAATATTGATACGCCCAATATCGACCGGATTGCAGCGGAGGGGGTGCAGTTTACGCATTGCTATGCCTCCGTCGCCATGAGCGTTCCAATCCGCGCTTCCATGTACACGGGGCTTTACCCGGCCCGGCATGGCTCCTACATGAACCATAAAGAGACCTATCAGGGCACGCGCACGGTCAACGATTATATGCCGCAGGAGGGATATCGTGTCGGCCGGACCGGGAAGGACCATCCGGGTCCCAAATCGGTCTATGTGTTCGATGAAATCCCCGGATTCACAGTCAATTGCGTGGCAAAGGAGGCGCCGTATACCGTAGACGGGATCCGCGAATGGATCAGCCGCGGCGAGGATCCGTTCCTGCTGTATGTCTGCAGCATCAATACCCATGCCCCCTGGACATGGGGCGACCCGTCCGAGTTTGACGCGGATAAGATCATCCTGCCGGAAAACTGCGTCCAGAATGCGCAGATGCGGGAAATATTCACCCATTACCTGGCAGAACTGCGGGCGCTGGACAATGAAGTCGGCTCCGTGCTGAAAGTCCTGGAAGAGACCGGGAAACTGGATAATACCCTCGTGATGTTCCTGGGCGAGCAGGGGCCGCAGTTCCCGGGCGGAAAATGGACGCTATGGTATCCGGGCTGCCACAGTGCGCTGCTGGCACGCTGGCCCGGCCGGATCAGACCCGGCTCCCGGAGCGATGCCCTCGTTCAGTACGAGGACCTGCTGCCGACCTTTATCGATATCGCCGGAGGGGCGCCCCGGCCGGAATTGGATGGCGTCAGTTTCAAAAAAGCGTTGTTGGGCGAAGGAGATTCGCCGCGCAAGTACGTCTACGGGATGCACAATAACAATCCGGAAGGGCACCGCTATCCGATTCGGAGCATCCGCGATGACCGGTATGCCCTGATCCTGAACTTGATGCCGGATTCCCTCTTTCACGAAAAGCACCTGATGCGCTCCGACGGGCCGACAAAGGTATGGGATGCCTGGCTGGCTGGACGGGAGGAGAGTGCAGAGAACGCATTCTGGTTCGACCGGTACATCAAACGCCCCGCCGTGGAGTTTTACGACTTGAAGAAGGACCCGTGGGAAAAGCACAATCTGGCCGGCAAGCGCAGGTATGCCAAGCGGATCGCCCGGATGAAGGCCGAGTTGCTCTCCTGGATGGAGCAGCAGGGCGATACGGGAATCCAGATGGACCATTTGTTCAAAAACCGGACGGAACAGCTGCGGGAGAAAATCGACGGGCGGAAAGAGGCCGTGCTGGTGAAGGATGGCTGGATCCGGGATCCGTTTGTCGTGCTGGGACCGGACAAATACTTCTATTTGTGCGGAACGACGCATGCCATGGGGGATCCCCGCGCACGGACGGATTCCCTCAATACGGGCTTGGGCAAAAAAAGTATCGTGGGCGGGCAATTCCGCCTGTGGCGCAGCTTGGACATGGTCAACTGGCAGGATATGGGCGCTCCTTATCAGGTAACGCCGACAGGGAAAGGACCGAACGACGGTGTTCTGTGGGCGCCGGAAATGCAGTGGACCGGAACGAATTGGGTGATGGTGCACTGTCCGGGCGAGAACAGCGAGTTGTTGGTTTCGGAAGGACCGTCGCCGCGTGGGACATGGCGAAAAATGGACAGCCCGGACTTCAGAGGGAGGCATGATCCTTCGCTTTTCCAGGACCGGGACGGACGCTGGTATATGACTTTCGGCTTCCGCAAGTTTTTCGTCGCCGAGTTGAAGCCGGATTTCTCCGGATTCGCTCATAACCCGGTCGAAATCGGCCCTGCAGACCGCCTGATGGGCCATGAAGGGACGGTCATCCGCCGGATCGGAGACAAGTATGTCCTTTTCGGGACAGCCTGGTCGACGGATCAGATGCGCAAAGGATCGTACAACCTGTACTATTGCACGGCAGACAATATTTACGGTCCGTACAGTGAGCGGCGTTTTGCCGGCAGGTTCCTCGGACACGGGACACCTTTCCAGGATAAACGCGGACGCTGGTGGTGTACGGCTTTTTACAATGCAGACCGGCCGGTGCTGGACACCGCGGGTATCGCCACACGCGACTTGCGGGAAGCCGCACAGACAATCAACCGGCAGGGGACGACACTCGTCCCCCTTCAGGTTCAGGTCCTTCCGGACGGGGATGTCCGGGTCAGGGCGCTGGATCCGGCCTATGCCGTTCCCGGCCCGGACGAAGTCCAGGTATTTACGCAAGGCCGTTAATACCCTGATCCGGACGTGTCAGCGCCATCCGGGATCAGCGGATAATCTCATACAGCCGGGTATCCGGAGCTGCGAACTTCACCTTGAAGGTTTTAGCCTTCTTGGCTACGACTTCCCCGGTCAACAGGTCCACGACCTGGGCCACTTTTCCGGGTAGGGTTACCGTCCGCTCGCCGCCTTCCTTGCAGTGGATGGAAAGCAGCCGTTCATTGGCGAAGACCGGCCAGAGATCATCTACATAGAAATGGACGCCGGCTTCTTTGCAAATCTTCTGCATGGTCTCTTCCGTGAAGCAAACCGGGGAATAGGCGTAGACGGAAGTCCATCCGCCCGGCATCCGGGTCGTGTGGATGCCTGAAGCGTCTTCCAGCCCCTTGCCGGTTCCGAACGGAACCCCTGCCCAAGTCTGGATGCGTGCCGTGTCGAAGGTCTTTCCGTCCAGGATGCCGGGGGCATAGGAGAACACGACGGTGCGTCCGGGCGTACAGATCTGCTCGCGGAGAAGCTTGGTCCGCGCTTCGTCAATCAAGAACAGGTGCGGCAGGATGATGACCTTGAATTGGGAAAGATCGAATTTCCCCAAATCGGAGAAAGTGCAGCATTCAAACGGCGCTCCGAATTTGTTCAACCGGTTGCGGAGCCGCTCCACCAGCGGGCCGAGAAAGGGATCGCCCTCCCGGATATAGTACATGCTCTGCGGATCGACAACCAGGAGGACTTCGGCGACGGAAGGGGACAGATCATCTTTGAACCGCTCCTGCAGAACCTCCATCTGGGCAATCCTTTCCCGCAGTTTGGGATCGTCATAGTAGCTGCCCCACTGGTCGAACCACCAGTATCCGGCATGGTTGACCAGTGAGAAACAGGCCTCCCGCAGGCTGCCGGCGAGGTCTTCTTCGGGGGAAAACCACTGGTGCCGGTCGCGGACATACAGATTCCGTCTTTTGGCCCTTTCGGCAAAGTCGTGCGGACGGCAGTCGATTTCATGGACGAGCCGTTTCCCGTTCAGCATGGCGGTCTGATAGATTAGGGCGCTTCCCGTTCCTTTGCCGATTTCCCGGTTCCCGTAAGCAGCGGGGGAGGCGAAGAAATCCAGGTCGGGGCTGGCGAATACCCGTTCATAATCGCCGTGGCCAGCCCGCGGTCCCATCCAGATATAGCCGAAGAAAGCACCGATTTGTTTGCCTTTTGGCAGCATGGCGCGGGCTTCATGGGCGAATTCCAGGAGGACATCCGCTTCCATTTCTGCCCCGAATTTCCAATAATCCACCTTATCCTGTTCTGTCGCAGGGTCATAGAGATGGTTCTCGAAAGCGGCATTGCGGAGAGCGGTCATGCCGGGAGCGTCAGGACCGTAATCCACGCCATGCTTCTTCTGCCAGGCCACCCATGCCTTGTTCTTGTCTTCGGAAGTGATCCCATGCAGCCAGTCCAGCCATTCGTAGGTGCTCCCTGCGCAGATCATGTAGCCGTCGATCTTGTCGCCATAGTGCTCTTCGGCATACTTGATGAACTCCTTCATATAGGTGAGTTCCATGGTGCGCCACCGCTCGGATGCACATGCCAGGGTGATATTGGTGAAAGAGTCGAAACGCAGTTTCCGGGTCAGCCACCACGGCGTGTTGAGGTCGATCTGACAGATCAGTCCGCCGTCCGGATTGGTTGTGAGCATCTCCTGCATCTGTTCGTCCAGATGCTCGAATTCGTAAATGCCTTCCCGGACCCAGATGGGCGGATATCCGCCGTAGATCTGGCCGAGTCCGTTGATGACATTGCCTGCGGAGAAGCAGCGCTGCTTGACGCCGAGTTCGTCGTGGAAGATCCGTCCCATTTCCAGCTGCGGAACGAAGGACCGATAGCTTCGGATGAGGGGAGGCAAAGTCCCTTCTGCGGGTGCTCCCAGGAGTTTGGGCATGTCTGTCTGTCCGGATGCAACCAGGGCAGGAATCAAGCCTGCAAGCAGCAGGGCGATTGATTTTTTGCGTAACATAGGTTATTGGATATTAAGTGTTTATGATATAATGATGTGTG
>CADBPH010000063.1 GCA_902796455.1 uncultured Bacteroidia bacterium | reverse complement strand
TCTCTGTTTTGACGTCCGTGTCCCGGAAACCATGATGGGAAAGGATTGGCAATTGCGGTTTTATCCGCACATGGCCCTTCCCGGAGACACCCTCGACCTGGACCCGGTCCATATCACCGGGACGCAGTACAGGAAGATGCAACTTCGTGGATATGAACAATATAACAGATTCATCGCCTCAATTGCTGCGGATTCCGCCCGGTTCGTGCATACCGCCCAGCTGGAAGTCTTCCTCGAGCGGAACCTGCCGCAAGTATACCGGTTCCGCAATGATTCTTCCTTTGTCTCCGACGAGGACTTTGCCTCGGCATTCGGCGTCACATCCCAGGCGGCGGCAGCCCACTATACGGCACGGCTGCTGGTCCAGCGCAATGCCCGGAAAGTCGCCCGGAGGGAAAAAATGTTCCGAAAATACGTCAAGGTCCCTATCCTGGAGAACGGACTCCGGCTGGACACCGTACTGAAGGACGCCACAGGAGAATTCGTATACAGGTACGTCCAGACCATTACGGCCGGGAAGGACTTGCGGAAAGTGGGCATCTCCCTGGACGGGGAGATCTACCAACAGGAAAAATGCCTGTACAAAGTCCCTGAAAGTGAACCGCTGACGTTCTACATCAGCTCGCTCAGCACCTTTGCGGAGCCAGCGGAACGATTTGTCACGGAAATCATTTCCAGGAGTGTAGAGGCCAACACGGCCTGTTACATCGATTTCGGAGCCGGAGAGTCTGCGGTGCGACCCGAACGGGAAGGAAACCGGACGGAAATCGCCAGGATCCGTGAAAACCTGGCCAGCCTGGTAGATGACGACCGGTTCGACCTGGACTCGATCACCATCACGGCCTCCTGTTCTCCCGAAGGGACTTATGCTTTCAACGAACAACTATCCAGGAGAAGGTCGCATGCGGTATCCGATTATTTCCAACGCTTCCTGAAGGCGTACCGGGACTCGACTGCCGGACTGCGAATGAGCTTGGCCGGAGCCCCTGCCGGAGAACAGCAACAGATCCGTTTCCTGTCCAGGAACCAGGCGGAAAACTGGGAAATGCTCCGGCAGCTGGTCCGCCGGGACTCCACCCTCTCCGCCGCGCAGAAAGCCGATTTGGAAGCATCTTTCCGGATTCCGGATCCGGACCGCCGGGAAGCGGCCATGCAGGGGCTGACATCCTACCGGTATCTTCGGGAGAAGCTCTATCCGCGCCTGCGGACCGTCTGTTTCGATTTTCACCTCCACCGGCGGGGCATGATACAGGACACCATCCGTACGGTCATCCCGGATACGGTTTATGCGAGAGGGGTCCGCGCGCTCCATGACCGGGACTATAAGACCGCCGTGCGATTGCTCCGCCCGTATGCGGACTTCAACACGGCCGTCGCATACCTGGCTATGGACATGAATGCCAGCGCCCTGGCCGTCCTGGGAGGACTCCCGGAGACAGACAAAACCGATTACATGAAAGCGATTCTTTACAGCCGGCAGGGCAATGAAGCGGAAGCCGTCCGCTTGTATACCCGCTCCTGCGAAAAGAACCGGACATTTATCAGCAGGGGCAATCTCGATCCGGAGATTGCATCCCTTATCAAAAAGTATGGCCTGCACCGGGAGTTATTCCAGACAACTTCTCAATTCTGACCGAACGCTATATGTATGAAAAAGGCCTTGTATGCAATCCTGGTCATGCTCCCCTCCCTGGGAGGAACAGCATGCTCCGTCAAAGAAGAGCGGGGAGATTGCCCGTGTCTGCTGAATGTCCATGTTCTCGTTCCCGAAAGAGATTCCCTCCCTGCCGCGTTTACGCTCGCAGCCGGGAGAACCGACGGAACATCCTATTATGCAGGAGGATACGCCAACGAAAAAGGGAGCCGGAATGTTTCCCTGAGCGTCCGGAAAGGAATCTATTACCTGGGCGCATGCACGGGCAGCGCTGCCGGCGGCCTGGACGGCCCGCTCCTGCAGCTGCCTCCCGGCCAGGATGCGGAACATCTTTTCTCGGGCACGGATTCCGTCGATTGCCGGGGAGAAAAGGCGGCGGATACCCTGCTCCTGCACAAACAATTCTGCCGTTTGAAAGTCATCTTCAAGGAAACCGGTCCCGCCTGGATCCGGCACGCGAAAATCGAAGGCCATTTCAACGGGTTGGATTTGTTTCACAATGAACCCGTCCACGGATCTTTTTCCTGCGACATGACACCGGAAAACCCGGGCGTTTTCAGCCTGTGCATTCCCCGGCAGGGAGACGATGGCCTGCAGCTGTCAGCGACCGGAGACTTTCCGGGAGCGACGTGGCCGCTGGGAGAATTCCTCGCCTCCGCACGCTACAACTGGCGGAAAGAAGATTTGGATGATGCCGTGGTCACCATCGATCTGTCCGGCATAGAAGTATCCATTGAGATAATACCATGGAAAATAATAGAGTATAATCAAATAGAATTCTGAGACCTATGAAAGCAACGCATCTTCTGACGGGTATTCTGGGGCTGTTTCCGCTCCTTTCGGCCTGTGATAAATCTGCGCCCCAGACCGGCCCGGTCCTGCCCGATACGGCAAAAACCGAATTGCAGGTTGACATCACGAGGGCGGACCTGGAGACCAAGAGTACCATCCCATGGAAGGAAGAGGAAATCCATTCCGTCCAAGCTTTTGTATTCAATGCCGACGGTACGCTGGACATCTCCGCACAAAGTGCCAGTGTCCCGCTGGGAATCAAAGTTGTCCCGGATGTGGGGAAAACAGTATACGTCCTGGTAAACAAGGACTTCCAGGACCATATTTCGCGGGAAGAGGACTTGACCGGCGGATTCTCGACCCTCCTGGAAGACAACGGAGACGGCAACTTTGTCATGTCCGGATTGCGGAAAAACCTGGACCTCCGCACCCCCGTGTCCATTCTCGTACCGGTGGAACGTGCCGCCGCCAAGGTGTCCGTCGAAAGCATCACCAATGATTTCAAAGACCCTGCCCTCAAAGAGAAAACCTTCATCATCAAGGGAATCTACCTGATCAATTGCCCCGCAGAAGACAGACCGCTCACAAGCGGATACCTCCCGGATCCCGCCCGCTGGCTGAACCGGATGCGATACGAGCGCTCCCCTTCCTGCGACATCCATTTATACGATATCTTGTCGCAGACGCTGCGCCCCGGGGAAGAATACCGGACAGTCCATTCTTTCTACACCTACGCCAATCCCACCGAAGAAGACACGCAGGACCCTGCCTG
>CADBPH010000062.1 GCA_902796455.1 uncultured Bacteroidia bacterium | reverse complement strand
CAGGGCTTTGTTTCCGCCGGGGAGCGGATCGTTTCCCGCGGAGAGATCGTGACGGCTGAAATCCAGCAGATGCTGGACTCGTACAAGGCGGAATACCGGGAGAGCCTGGGATACGCCGGGCCGCGGATTTTCCTGTGGCTGGGGAACGGAATCATTGCCCTGGCCCTGTGCCTGATCCTGTTCCTGTCGATTCTCTATACCAATCCGCGTATTTTCCAGGAAACCAACCGGTACCTCTACATTGTATTCATTGTCATGCTGGCGGCCGTGCTGGCCCTGGTCGTGAACAAGATCAACGCGAATCTCCTTTACATGGTGCCGTTCTCGCTGATCGCCTTGTACTTGCTGGCCTTTTTCCGCAAGCGCGTCGTGCTGACGGTGTACATTGTCTCGCTGCTGCCGCTGCTGATTTTCACCCATAACGGGATAGAATTGTTCGTGATGAACCTGGTCTCCGGGGTTGTCACGATGTTTGCATTCCAGTATTTCAACAGGGGCTGGCGCCAGTTCCTGACGGCCCTGATCGCGTTTGTGGCCATTGCCGTCACGTACCTGGGATTCCGGATGATCAATGATGTCCGGGGCTGGACGGATATGATCCGCGTGCTGTACATGTTCATCGGCGCGATCCTTTCAGTTGCGCTCTATACGCTGATTTTCCTGTTCGAGAAGGTATTCATGCTGGTGTCCAATTCCCGCCTCATGGAGTTGTGCGATACGAACGGCAACAAACTCCTGGTGGAAATGTCCCAGAAGGCGCCGGGAACCTTCCAGCACAGTTTGCAGGTGATGAACATGGCGGAGGCTGCCGCCCGCAGTATCGATGCCAATGTGCTCCTGGTCCGTGCCGGGGCCTTGTATCACGATATCGGAAAGACGGTGAATCCGCAGTGCTTCATTGAGAATGAGACGCTTGGGTCGCATTACCATGCGGAATTGTCGGCGAAGGAGAGTGCGCATGATATCCTCCGCCATGTCCCTGACGGGGTCGCCCTGGCGGAGAAATACGGCCTTCCTGCCGAAGTGAAGGATTTCATCTTGACCCATCATGGAACGTCTTTCACGGGGTTCTTCTACAATAAATATGTGAATGAAGGAGGGGATCCCGCGGATATGGCTGACTTCCGGTATGCCGGGGTGAAGCCGACGTCCAAGGAGCAGTCCATCGTGATGATCTGCGACACGCTGGAGGCGGCGTCCCGGACCTTGAAGGACAATAAGCCGGAGACGTTCGATGCGTTTGTGGAGAAGATGATATCCATCAAGATGGATGACGGACAGCTGGAGCATTCGGAGATCACCTTGAAAGAGCTCAATACCATCAAGGCGCTGTTGAAGTCCTATCTCGCCCAGGTGTATCACGACCGGGTTGTTTATCCGGACCGCAAAAAGTAAGAAGCTGTTTTGAATCAAAATAGCTTCTGATTGGGAAATCGATATTTTTTGCTTAATTTTGCGCCTTCCTGCGTCTTGCAGCCCCATCCCGGCGAGATTCCCGGCAGGGTTTTCTGCAGCGGCGAAACGGAGATCCGTTACTTGAAAAATATAACAAACGAGATAAAATGAATATTGAAAAGAATCAGATCGATGCTCTCGATCTCCAGGTTACCATCCAGGTGGCAGCCGATGATTATGCTCCTGCTTACAAGAAGAAGCTGAATGAGCGGAAGAGGAATGCGGATTTCAAGGGTTTCCGCAAAGGAATGGCTCCGATGTCCCTGATCCAGCGGGTGTATGGCGAGCAGGCGCTGTATGAGTCCGTTAACGATGTGCTGTCCAGCTCTTTGAGCGGATTTATCCAGGAGAACAAGCTCCGCGTCGTCGGGGAGCCGCTTCCCAGCGAGGATCAGCCCGAGGTTGAATGGAAGGCCGGCAACGACCTTACCTTCAAGTTCGACATTGCGACGCTGCCGGAACTGTCCCTCGAGATTTCCAAGGAAGACAAGGTCCCGTATTACAATATCAATGTGACGGAGCAGGCCAAGAAGGAAATGAAGGGGAATATGCTGCGCCAGGTCGGATCCCTGGAGGATGCCGAAGCCGCCGGTGAGGAAGACTTCGTCATCGCGGACCTCGACCAGGAAGGCAAGAGCGTCGAAGGAGCTTATATTTCCGTGCGCAATGTGGCCGGTGATGCCCACGCCCGTTTTGTCGGCGCAAAGGTGGGGGATTCTTTCTCCGTGAATGTCAATGAGGCTTTTACCGATGAGACGGACCGGGCCTCGATGCTCAAGGTGTCCAAGGATGAACTGGCCGCTTTGAATCCGGAATTCAATGTGACGATTACGTCCGTGCGTACCTTCGTGGCGGCTAAGGAAAACCAGGATACGTACGATAAGTTGTTCGGCGAGGACAAGGTGCATTCGGCCGAGGAGTTCGATGCTGCCGTTGCCGAGCGCCTGGCATCCAATTACAAGCAGGAAGCGGATTACCGCCTTTCCAAGGATATCCGGAATCATTTCGTGGAGAAAGCCGGGATCGAACTTCCCGAGGCCTTCCTGAAGCGCTGGCTGCTCCATATCAATGAGGGTAAGTTCTCTGCAGAGGATATCGACCGGGATTTCGATGCTTTTGCCGCGGATTACCGCTGGCAGCTCGTCCGGGATTTCGTCATGGGGAAATACGATCTGAAGATTGAGGATGCCGACATGCAGGAAGCCGCGGAGGCGTATGCCGCATACCAGTATGCGATGTATGGCATGGGCAATGTCCCGCAGGATATGATCCGCGACTATGCCCGTCGTCTGATGGAAGATGAGCGCCAGGTGCGCCAGATTGCCGAGCAGGTTGAGGACCAGAAGGTCAT
>CADBPH010000061.1 GCA_902796455.1 uncultured Bacteroidia bacterium | reverse complement strand
TTCAGTTTGGATTACAGGTGCGTCTTCCGGAATTGGAGCCGCCTGTGCGATCCGGTATGCGTCTCAGGGAGCGAAACTTGTCCTGACCTCTTCCTCGCGGGAGCGGCTGGAACCCGTTGCAGAGCAGTGCCGGCAGGCAGGTGCTTCCGGGGTGGTGGTCCTGCCATATGATTTCAAGGATCCGGAGGGCATCCCGGAGCTGGCCGGCAGAGCCTGGGAAGCATTTGATGGATTGGATCTTGTCTATTGCAATGCGGGGATCAGCCAGCGGACCACGGTAGAGGATACGTCCATGGAAATGGTCCGGGAAATCATGGAAATCAATTATTTCGCTCCGATAGCCATTGCCCGGGCCGTGTTGGCGCCGATGCTCCGGCGGGGCGGCGGCCACATTGCCGTCACGACATCCATCGCCGGGCGGTTCGGCTTTCCGCTCCGTTGTGCCTACAGCTCCTCCAAATTTGCCTTGTACGGTTTTTTTGAGACCTTGCAGGCGGAGTATTACGACAAAGGCATCCGGGTTACCCTTGTCTGCCCGGGGCGGGTGCGGACGAATATCTCTTTCTATGCGTTGGATAAAGGAGGGCAGCGCCACGGCAAGATGGATCCGGGGCAGGCAGGGGGACTGTCTGCAGACGCTGCCGCACGTACCATTGTCAGGGCCATCCGCAAAGGCCGTCGGGAAGTCCTGGTGGGCCGCATGGAACTGGTGATGGTATACATCAAGCGCTTTTTCCCCGGCCTGTGCGCCCGTCTGGCGCGTAAACTGAAACCTACCTAGCGGTTACCGGTCCTCCGTGAGGGGGAGTAGTTTGATGGCGTTGATGATGCGCCCGCATTTCATCCCTTCCCGCCGTGCGGAGAAGAGGGACGGGTCCGTGTAGGTGTCCAACTGACAGACCTGGATGTTTTCCCTGGGAATGCCGGCTTGTTCCAGCAGCCAGCGGTTGGCACGGAAAAGATCGATGTGATGTCCGCCTGAGACAGGGGTTCCGTCTCCGTCACCCCGGAAAGACCAGATGTCTTCCATCGGGAATCCTGCTTCCCGGAATTGTTCGACCACTTCCTCTCCGACTTGGAAACTGTCCGGACCGATGGCCGGGCCGATGGCTGCTTTCATGTCGGAAGGATTGCAGCGGAAGGTTTGCATCATCACGGCAATGGCCTCCTGGGATACATGCAGCACCGTTCCTTTCCATCCGGCATGGACCGCCGCCACGACTCGCTGGACGGGATCGTAAATCAGGGCGGACGCGCAGTCTGCCGTCCGGGCTCCGATGGCGACGTCGGTCAGATTCGTGACAAAAGCATCGAATCCTTCGAGGTCTTCGCGTGTCATACCGGGGCGGTCAATGATGGCGACGCGCTTGCCGTGGATCTGGTGCCCCTGGATAACAGGGTAAGGCAGGGTGCAATCCCTGCGGGTGGAAAAGGCCTCGGCTCCTTTTCCGAGGTCATATCGGATCAGTGAATCGTACATAATCGACGTGATAAGAATGCGGCTGATTTCAGCAGATGCGAAAATAGCAAAAAAACCGGATTCCGTCAATCCGGATCCGTCAGAGCAGGAAGAATAGCGCGACACCGGTTATGCTGACGAGTACGCCGAGGATTTCCCGTCCGGAAATCCGCTGCTTGTAAATCAAGGCATAAGGGAAGAGGATGAAGACCGGGGTCAGCGCCATCAGCGTGGACGCGATGCCGGCATTCGTGTATTGGACGGCCATCAGCGAAAGAGATACGCCGAGCACCGGACCGAACAAAGTCATAATCAGGGCGTACCGGAGTCCGGTCTTGTCGTGGGCCGCTTTTTCCAGGCTGCCGAGTTCTTTTTGCAATGCCATCAGCATGAAAAACCCGATGCTGCCGATGATGGCGCGGATCATCGTGGAGGCGAACGGCAGCAGGGTCTGCATCCGGGCGGGTGCGTCCGGGGGCAGGACAGTCGCATAATGCTCCAGTCCGACCTTGCTCAGGACCAGCCCGACCCCTTGTCCCAGCCCGGCTCCCAGCCCCAGCAGGATGCCTTTGAACGGCAGGGTGAGCCGGATCGGGTTGCCGTGCTCTTTGCTCAGAATGGAAATGGCAATCCCGCAGAGGGTGACTGCCATGGCGAAAGCCGCGTTCCAGGACAGGGATTCCCCGAGGATGGCCCAGCCGGCGATGGCCGCCAGCGGCGGAGCGAGGGTCATGAGCAGTTGTCCGAAACGGGCTCCGATGGAAAGATAGCAGATAAAAACGCACCAGTCCCCGAAAACATACCCGACCAGGGCGGACAGCCCCAGCCAGAACCAAGTCCGCCGGTCTGCATAGACCGGGTAGGGATGGCCGATGGAAGCCCACAGGATCAGGCCCAGGCAGACTGTCGCCAGCGTGAGGCGGATGACATTGGCGGTGTTGGAACCGAGGCGGTGGCTGGCTTTGTCCGCGTACAGCGCCGTGACGGTCCAGGATACGGCAACAACCAGTGAAATGAGTTCTCCGAGATGCTGCATGGGAAAATACAGGCAATGCGGGGATGCTATCTTTTCAGGGCTTTCCGGTAATCCCGTTTGTGGGAGCGGTACAGTTTCAGCAGGCGCTCCGGTTCATCGGTCGTGATGTAGTTGAATCCTTGCCGGAGGAACCGGTCCATATCTTCTTCGTTGTTTACGGTCCATACGTTCAGGTGAAGTCCCATCTCCTTGAAGACGGGCAGCCATTCCGGCCGGCGGTCGTATTGCTGGTCCTGGAAGTCGATGCAGGGCAGTCCGGTGGCGCGGATGTTGTCCGGCGACGCATCCGGATCGTCTTGTTTCCATTTCCCCAGGTAGGCAACTGGCAGGTCCGTGATTTCCCGAAGGGCGACTCCGGCCGGGATGTATCCGATCAGGTATTCCACCCAGTCTTCCGCGCCCATCTTTTCGACAAGGGCGTGTACGGCGCGGGCGAGCGCAACCGTCCGGGGCTTATCCGTGACGAAAGTCTTGATGTCGATGATGAGTTTCGTCTTTTTCTGTTTCATGGCTTCCGCCAGGTACTCCTGCAGTGTCGGAACCACTTCTCCGTTAGAGAGTTTCTGAGCCCGGATCTCCGCGAAAGGGGTCTCCTCGATGAGTTTCCCGTTCCGCCGTGCATCATGGAAAATGACCAGCGAATCCTCCTGGGTGAACCACACGTCGCATTCGCTTCCGTGGCAGCCGATTCTGGCTGCATCGCGGAAAGAGGCCAGCGAGTTCTGGGGATTCCCGGTATTCTTCCAGGCTCCGCGGTGGGAAATGACCGGATTCTTGTTCCATCCGGCATGGACGTTCCCGCAAGCGAGGAACAGGAAAAGAAGGAGGATTGGGTAGGACTTGTTCATGGTGAAAATGTTATTGTGATTCGGAAGGAAGGTTGCCCAGGATCCATTTCAGGTTGATGATCTTTTCAATCAGGTCGCCCCGGACAAAGAAATAATGATTGGAGGATTCATATCCCAGGGTCGGATCGGCGTCCAGCAGGGGGAGGTATTCGCAGACATTCTCCAATTCCTCTTCAAGGGTTTGTTTCATCCCGGCCGTATCGCCGGCATCCCGGTGGAGGATGAAAGCGGACTGGTTGACGATGGCGCGGAAATGGCATTTGATCGCTTGGGCTCTTCTGAGATCAACGGCCAGTTTTTGCCGGACAGCCGGATCGGTTTCTTGGGAAAGCGCCTTGTCCAGGATGTCGGCCCCGCGTGCAAACGCTTCGGCTACTTTTCGGTTCTGTCCGATGTAAACATCTGCTGGATAGATGCTTCTCCAGGAAGTAAGGTCGTCGTAAGGGATTCCGACCATCGTGGATTTCCATCCGGAAGGCTGCCGGTAAAACAGGTTGGCCGGTCCCATGTGCTGGGGGCCTCGGTAAAGGGTCCCGATATAGTAGGGATATTCGCTGAATCCTTCAGAAAATACTTTCCATGCCGCCCGGACAGCGGGGCCGGACTGTTTGCCGTAATACTCTTCCGCCATTTTCCTGAGCACCGGGTCCAAGTCCTCCGTCCCCAAGGCCTCGCCGGAAAGAATCCGTTGAAAAACAGCATAATTGACGGAGGGGTAGCCGCCCAGGCTCCAGGTCATCATCGCGTCTGTGACCCCGAGCTCGGCGAGTTGTTGTGCATGACGGGCAATCAGGTCCATGGCCGGTATGACCGGGATGGAGCCGAGTTCCCAAGTGTTGTTGACCATCA
>CADBPH010000060.1 GCA_902796455.1 uncultured Bacteroidia bacterium | reverse complement strand
TGTCCGGGCATGTCGATCTCCGGAATGATCTCGATATGACGGTCCGCTGCAAATTGGACGATTTCCCGGATATCCTCCTGGGTATAATACTGGGCCGCAGCTTGGCGATCGGATCGGTTTCCGATAGCTCCGACCGCGGTCAATTCCGGGAAAGCCTTGATTTCCAGGCGCCATCCCTCGTTGTCAGTCAAGTGCCAATGGAAGCGGTTCAATTTGAATTCCGCCATGATATCCAGCAGCTCCTTCACTTTTTCTTTCCCTTGGAAATGCCGGGCCTCGTCCAACATGAACCCCCGCCAGGCAAAGCGCGGCTCATCCCGGATGATTCCCTGACACAAACCGCCATTGCGGGAAAGCTGGCCGAGGGTTTTCTCGGCATAGAAGCGGCCGGCGTCCGTGGCATACCGAATGGTGATCCCTCTTTTGCGGATTATCAACGCATACGCTTCCGCTCCCATCTTCGGGGTCTTGACATACCGGACATTCGACAGGCTGGCCGGGTCGGCAGGCTTGTCGGTCAGCCGGACTTCCCCCGGAGCGGGAATTACCGGGACGGACGTTGCCGCCATGGATGTCTCCATTGCGGCAAAGAAAACAGCTAACAGGCTGATCGCCAATATGTTGATACTCCGTTCCATTTTATCTTTTCTTTTCGATGAGGGCACGGACGACTCCCCATTCTGCTTCGTCAAACAGCGACCGCTACCGGTAGGGATATTTCCCTGTCAGGCGCTCATTTTTGATTTCAGGCGTCACCTTGACGAATACGGTGCCGTGCGGGGCGACTTCCGTCTCCCAACGCTCCGTCTGCCCGACCTCCGCGATATCCTGCTGGCGCCACAGGTCGCGGATGGTCTGCCGGCCGATTAACGCCAGGCTGTGCGGGCGGAATCCAATCTTCTTCGGCTCGTCCGACAGGTTGATCATCGCAACGGCCAGGGAGCCGTCTTCCAGGGGTTTGATATAGGTGACATACGTATTGTCCCCGACATACCGGATTCCCTGGATGCCGAGCGGGTCCTGGTTCACATCGATCACTTCGTTGTTGGTCAGGAGGCTGAGGGTGAAGTCATCCAGCTCCGACATGTCGCAGCCGATCATCATCGTCGAACCGAGGATTGACCAGAGCGTGATGTGCGTATACTGCTCATCGGGGGTCAGTTTTGTCCAGTGAAGTTCATGGTCCCGTTTCCCTTCTTTTCCCCAACCGACTTTTCCGACAACCAGCATGTCTGCGTCCGGCCAGCTCCCGGGCCCGGTGAAGCTGCCCCACCATTCGTTCCGGCCGGAGACGCCGTTGTTGTAAAGCGATTTCCAGTTGTCGCGGATATCTCCGCCCGTCCGCCAGGTTTCAGCGTATTGCTGCAATTCCAAGCCCCGGATGACGTGGACATGGTTCGAAATGGAGTAGACGATGTCGCGGCCGGTCGCCAGCAGGGCATCCCGCATGTCTTTCAACCACCAGGAATCCACGATGTTCCAGTCGTATTTCAGATAGTCCACCCCCCATTCGGCCCACTGGAGCGCATCTTGCCGGGCGAAGGAGTATTTTCCGAAATACCACACCTCATCCCGCTTGATTTTCGTATTGTCAACCCGGCCGTACTCATCCACATCGCCCTGCTCGACCCACCAGTATTTGCCGTCCGGATCGTCGCAGGAAGACCCGATGTGGTTGCAGTAGGTTCCGACCCAGGGCGCAGAATAAATGCCGAGCTTCAATCCGTTGGCATGCAGGTAATCAGCCAGCCCCTTCATGTCGGGGAAGGTCTTGTTGGGCAGGATGGCGTTGTACTTTCCGCCCCGCTTGCCCGACTGCCAGCCATCGTCTATGTTGACATAGGTCCATCCGTAATTGACGAGGTCCTTCTCCAGAAAGGCCTTGGCCGTCTCCATGCAATGTTCCTGCGTGATGCCGGCCCCCCAGCAGTTCCAGGCGCTCCAGCCCATCGGCGGCGTCAGGGCGATCTTGTCACCGATGACAATCTTGAATGCCCGCTCCGCGGTCCCGAGGGCGTTGGTCGCTTTCAGGGCCACCTCATAAGTACCCCGCTTTATCGCTTTCCCGGTAATGATTCCCGTCTGGGGATCCAGCTTGAGGCCCTTCGGAAGCCCCTTGGCCTCGAATGTCATCGGACGGATGCCGGTCGCCGGGATACGGAAGAGGAACGGTGAACCGGGACGCGCCCCGTAGATTTTCGGCCCATTGATCCGCGGCGTGTCCGGGGCTTTGGGCGTCAAAATATAAGC
>CADBPH010000059.1 GCA_902796455.1 uncultured Bacteroidia bacterium | reverse complement strand
GCCGTACAGGCCAGACAGATGTTCTCGGAGACATAGCCCGCATCCATGGCACCGTATTTGGCGCTGGCGGACCGGCGCTCCCCGAACTTGGTCTGGTCGCTGACCAGAACCAGGCAGACCGGGGCCTGCCGGACGAATTCCTGAGGGCCTGCAACCAGTCCACGCAGGTCTTCCCCGTTGATTTTCAACAGGCTGTGGTCGGAAGGGCGATAGAGCCAGGCCCCGTCTTTCCGGCATACATACACCTGGATATCCTGTGCATTGATGGCCGACGGAGCCGTGATCCGGCCGGACTCGGGACGGTTGATCCCGCATGCCGCCCAGAGCAGGTCGGACAGCGTGGCGTCATCCACGTCGCGGTTCGGATCGAATTCCCGGAATGAGGCGCGCTGGGACAGGGCATCCATCAGGGACATGGTCGCTGCTTTCCGGGGTTGGGGAAGTTTTTTCACGTCCTGCGCGTTGGCACAACTGCACAGGAGGAAGGCGGCCAGGGCCGCACACATAGTTCTGATGGGGATCATCTGTTTAGAAAATGTAATTCAGGCCGATGTTCATGCCGAAGAGGCCGTCCTGGCGATCCAGGGCCTTGGCAAACTCAAAACTGACATTGAAATTCTGGTTCATGATGACATGCAGGCCGAGACCCGCACCCATGTGGAGTTTTTCCTTATTGCCCGAATAAATCAACTGCGCCAGGTCATAATCCGTACCGGCCAGCTTGCCGGACACCTTCGTGACAGCTTCTTTCTGCTCATCGAACCGGTAAGGCTTGACAACCTGTCCCATGTCGAAGAACGGATTGGTGGCCAGCGTCCAGTTCTGATTGATCCAGCGGAACTTGGCAAAGCTCCAACGCAGCTCGAAGTTCGCCCATGCATAGCTGTCACCCATCAACCGGTTGGAAGTCGTACCACGGACCGTGCAAGTCGAACCGAGCCCTTCCGTATTGATCTGCTTCATGTTGAGGGATTGGATGCTCTGGAGCAGGTAGAACGGAGCCTTTCCATAGACAAGTCCCTGGAATGCAAGGTGATAGCCGAAGGTCAGCCGATCCTGTACCAGCGGGAAGAACTGCTTCCAGTGTGCGGCGAATTTGATGTAGTCATTGCCATGCTTGGAGATGAAGTCGGGAGAGCCGAATGCGTACAATTCCAGATTGGAGCCCCGGGTCGGGTTATTCTCATGGTCGCGGCTGTCATACACGACACCGGCTTTGAACTCGAGGTGCCGGCCGCCGTCCTTCTCCGCCTCGGGGATGACGCCGGTCTGGACATACAGGTCATACAGGGAAGGCGTCCCTTCGATGAGGCTTTTGTTGCGGGCATGCCCGGTCTTCATGTCCCAGTAGGTGATGCCGCCGGCCCAGCCCCAGTTGGTGTCGCCGAAATTGCCCTGCAGGCAGGTCATGATCCGGAAAATGTCGCGTTTCATGACAAAGAAACCCATCCCGGCATCCGTAATCTTGTCCAGCTCAGGAACATAGAAAGAGGATGCGCCGTTGAATCCGTAGAAGGAATAGGTATTGTTTCCGAAATAGGAAACCGCTGCCGAGATGCGCAGGCCCGGAATCAGGTATTCGCTGTCAAAGAAGCTGTGCAGCACCGTGTTCCCTTTGGAGTAGCGGGACACTTCTACGTTGGCTTTCCAGCGATAGTCCGGATAAACGCTGCCGTCCCCATACCAGTAAATATCTGACAGGACACCATAATGCCAGCCCAGATCGGAAGAATAGCCGACCGCGGGAAGGGGTCCGAAATTGAGTCCTGTTTTTGCCGTTTCCTGGGCATTCAGCCCGAGCGCCAGCAGCAAAGCCGCTGAAATAGAAAGAATCTTCTTCATGCAGAAAATGTTACGTTTTAATGTTACCAATGTATTCAAGATTATTCGGCAAAGATAGCACATTCCACGACAATTCCGAAATCTATCCAAGAACGACGTCCAGCACCATCATGAGGGTAAAACCGACGGCAAACCCAATGGTAGACAGGTTGGAATGCCGCCCCTGGGAGGCCTCTGGAATCAATTCTTCCACGACGACATACATCATGGCCCCGGCTGCGAAAGACAGCAGATACGGCATCACCGGGACAGCCAGTCCCGAAAGCAACAGAACCAGCAGGGCGCCAATGGGTTCGACCGCCCCGCTGAGGCTGCCGATCAGGAAAGACTTGCCCTTGCTGTTGCCGGCTTCCTTCATCGGCATGGAGATGATGGCCCCTTCCGGGACATTCTGGATCGCGATTCCGACGGCAATGGCCATGGCACTGGCCAGAGAAATGCCGCTTCCCCCGGCCAGGGCACCGGCCAGGACAACACCCACGGCCATTCCCTCCGGCAGGTTGTGCAGGGTCACCGCAAGCGCGAGCATCGTGGTCTTCGACAAGTGGCTGGAAGGGCCTTCGGGGGCATCGCTGTCCAGATGCAGGTGCGGCGTCCATTCATCCAACGCCAGCAGGAAACCCATTCCCAGCAGGAAACCGGCGATGGTCGGAATGACCTGCATCGGCCCGGCCGGGGCGGACATTTCCATGGCGGGAATCAGCAGGGACCACACCGAGGCGGCCACCATGACCCCGGAAGCGAAACCCAGCAAGGTTTTCTGCAGGAGCGGGGACATCTCCTT
>CADBPH010000058.1 GCA_902796455.1 uncultured Bacteroidia bacterium | reverse complement strand
TTACGGAGAGAATCGGGATGTAGCGCAGTTGGTAGCGCACTACGTTCGGGACGTAGGGGTCGTCCGTTCGAGTCGGATCATCCCGACCACTCCAAGCGGGAAACTGGTAAGGACCGGTTTCCCGCTTTTCTTATGTGGTAGTCTGTGTATCAGTCTGTCCAGGTTACGAACATCGGCTTGCTGAGGGAGATCTTGCGTCCGGTATTTTCGAGCAGGCCGGTTTCCGCGTCACGGGCGTAGATTTCGATGGCGTCGGAATCCCGGCAGGCGCACAGCAGCCATTTCCCGTTCGGCGTGAGGTTGAAATTGCGCGGGTGGATGCCGGTATTCTGGTAACCGGCTTCCGTGAGTGTCCCGTCTTTGCGGACGGAGAAGATGGCGATCCCGTCATTCTTTTTCCGGAGACTGGCGTAGAGGAATTTGCCGTCCGGGGACAGGTGGATGTCGGCGCCGCCGCGTCCGTCCGCCTTGTCGGCTTTGACTTCCTGTTTGAATGCCAGGTTGCCGTCCTTGTAATCGAAGACCGTTACGTCCCCGGAGAGTTCACCGATGACATAGAGGTGTTTGCCGGATGCGTCGAAGAGGAGGTGCCGGGGGCCGTAGTCCGGGTGGAGCGGGAAAGTGACCGTGTCGGCGTGCGGCCCTTTCTCTGCGGCGCTCAGGCGGATCAGGCGGTCTGCGCTGAAATCGCTGGCAAAGATATATTTCCCGTCCGGAGAGAAAAGGGCGCAGTGGATGTGGGGCTTTTCCTGCCGTGTCAGATCGGGTCCGCCGATGGCGCCATGCAGGCACCACGGTTCCCCTTCTTTCGGATAGACGGACAAGGTGCCTCCGGAATAATCCGCGGTCAGGACATTGCGTCCGTCAGTGGATACATAGCACGGGGAACCGCCGAATGACGGCTGGCTGCCCAGCAGGCGGAAACTCCCGTCCGCCGGATTGTAATCATAGGTAAACAAAGCCGCATCGCCGAGACCGGTTTCCTGGGCGGCATAGACCGTATGTGCGCCGGTGACAGCCATGAACGTAGGATTCTTGATCGGGGTGAAACCGATGGCTCCCGGTGCTTCTTTCCGGGCCTTTCCGCCGGGTACCACCTCTCCGGTCTCCTGGTTGAAATGATAGGAATAGATGCCTTAGCTCCCGGCATCCGTGAACGTCCCGGCAAGCAGGGAAATGACCGGATCCTCCTTCACTTCCGGCGCGATATAGGTCTGTCCGATCCGGATCCGGTCCGGTCCGCCGCCGGCTTTTTCAAACCAGGCCCGGCCGATATACATGGAACGCGGATAGGGTTTTTCCTGGCTGAAATGGGCATGATAGACAATCCGGAGGTCTCCTTTCTTGTCCTTGAAGAAAGAGTGGTGACCGGCTCCGACCAATTCTCCGGGGTGCGAAATCAGCGGGTTCTCCCCATCCGGATACTTGGTCCATTCTCCCATGATGTCCGTGGCGGTGGCGCATCCGACGCCATACTCCGGGCTCTTGGTATGGCTGCCGGAATAGGTCAGATAGTACAATCCTTTATGCTTGATGACGAAAGGGCCTTCTGTTACCTTCCCCATGTGGGATTCCCAGGCCTGGGTCGGGCTGACGACAGGATGGAAGGTCTCCGGTTTGAGGGTCTGGAGGTCTTTTTCCAGCTCTGCCACCCAGATGTGGTTTCCATGGTCGAAGCGGACGAAAAACAGATAGGGCGTACCGTCGTCATCGATGAACAGGCTGTTGTCGATGCCGGGCTCTTCCATCATCGGACGCTTGACTTCCTGCTTGAAAGGCCCCAGCGGAGACGATGCCGTTGCGACGCAGATATGCTCATTCGCAGAGAAATACATGTAATATTTCCCGTCCACTTTGTAGACTTCCGGCGCCCAGAAATTCCGCTCCGTCCAGGTATTCTCCCGGGACAGGGCGAGTCCTGCACTTTGCCATGTCTTCAGGTCCGTTGAGGTATACACGGCGATGCCTTCCCGGGAATGTGTCCCGTATGCATAATACGTGTCATTTTCCAGCAGGATGAAGGGGTCGGCGAGTGGGACGGCCGACCGGGCGGAGGGATCACTGTCTTTGACGGAGTCGGAGCAGGCGGCAGCGAGCAGGACGGCTGCCAGATAAAGCAAGTGTTTCATGCGGAAAGCAGATTGGTCATTTCTGACAAAGTTATGCTTTTTTCCGAGAAATGACTATCTTGCATGGAAATTTCAGGGAAGATACCAAAACCTTAATACAATGATGAAGAAATCGCTTGTTCTGTGCAGCCTGGCCCTGATGGTGCTCGGCTGCAGCCATCCCAAGGAGGCACAATTGATCCCGGCGGAAAAATTCAAAACGGAAGTCGACGGCAAGGCAGTGGGGCTCTATACCCTCAAAGCGGGGGACATCTCCTTGCAGATCACGAATTTCGGTGCCAGAAACGTGACCCTTTTCACCCCGGACAGGAAGGGGAATATGGAAGATATCGTCGTCGGCCACAATACCATCGAGGAATATGTCCATCCGGCGAAGGAGCGTTTCTTCGGGGCGGTTGTCGGCCCGGTCGCCAACCGGATCGGCGGAGCGTCTTTCACCATCGGGGATACGACCTACCATACTCCGGCC
>CADBPH010000057.1 GCA_902796455.1 uncultured Bacteroidia bacterium | reverse complement strand
TTCAGGTGGCCTTCCTTGGCGGTATTGATGAGTCGGACAGCGTCGAACAAATGGGCGATGGCTACCGGTGTGCCCAAGTCGTCGCACAGGGCCGTATAAACATTTTCGACGAGCGTATTGATTTCCGCCGAATCCGCCGATGGGGCAGCGGGCGCGATATCGTCCAGGAATTCCCCGTATTTCATGGCGTTGACGGGACTTCCTTCGGTCCCTTTCACCGTGGACTCCACGCCGGCAGCCTGCGCAAGGGCCTGGAGGTCCTTGTACGCGAGCATGATCCGCTTGAGCCCCTTCTCAGCTGCCTGGAGCGCCTCATTCGAGAAATCCAGGGTGCTCCGGTAATGGGCCTGCAGGATGAAGAACCGGATGGTCATCGGGGAATACGCCTGCTCGAGTTTGGGGTGTTTCCCGGCAAAGAGCTCCGGCAGGGTGATGAAATTGCCGAGCGATTTCCCCATCTTCTGTCCGCCGATGGTAATCATGTTGTTGTGGACCCAGTAATGAACGCCCTGCGTGTGCCGTGACGCAACATTCTGGGCAATCTCGCATTCATGGTGGGGGAACATCAGGTCCATGCCGCCGCCATGGATGTCAAACTCCTGGCCCAGGTATTTTGCGCCCATGACCGAGCACTCCAGGTGCCAGCCCGGGAACCCCTCGCTCCACGGGGAGGGCCATTTCATGATGTGCTGCGGCTCCGCCTTTTTCCACAGAGCGAAGTCAAAAGGCGCTTTCTTGTCACTTTGCCCGTCCAGGGAACGGGTTCCTTCCAACGTATCGTCCAGGGTGCGCCCGGACAGGATGCCGTAGCGGTGGTCACGGTTGTATTTCTCCACGTCAAAATACACGGAGCCGTTGCTCTCGTAGGCATAACCCGCCTCGAGGATTTTCTTGATGGTCTCGATCTGTTCGATGATGTGTCCCGACGCATGCGGCTCGATCGAGGGCGGCGCGACATTCAGCATCCGCATCGCCTCATGGTAGCGGAACGTATAGGTCTGGACGACCTCCATCGGCTCCAGCTCCTCCAGCCTGGCTTTTTTCGCAATCTTGTCCTCTCCTTCATCCGCATCGTGCTCCAGATGCCCTACATCCGTGATGTTGCGGACGTAACGGACCTGATAGCCCAGGTGCCGCAGCAGGCGGAACAAAACGTCGTAGGTCACGCCCGGGCGGGCATGGCCCAGGTGGGCGTCGCCGTAGACCGTCGGGCCGCAAACGTACATGCCGACATGGCCCTCGTGGATGGGAACGAACAATTCTTTCTTGTGGGAAAGGGTATTGGAAAGGTACAGGTCTCTCATGATGGTGTATTTAGTCCTGCGAAGATACGCATTTTAATTCATTTTTTCCTTTTCCGGCCGGACGGAGCGACACGCGAAAGGCTGTCCTGCTTGTGGGCGTAGCGTTCGCCCAGGATAATCTGGCCTTCGCGGCTGAAATGCGGGTCGTCCGGACCGGCAACGGGCGGGCATCCTGCGCTGGAAACCCAGGCGCTGAGCGGGATCCGCTTCTCAATGGTCCGGATCTGCCGGTTGAATGCCGGCGAGTAGGGAAGCCACTGGGGGATTTCTCCGGCGATGAACGGAACGCCTCCGGCATCCAGGTCTTTCCGGAGCGCGGCAACCATTTCTTCCAGATGATCCATGTATACATAGGTGCGCTGGGTGGCGTCGGAACAGCCCTGGTGCCAGACAATGCCTTTCAGCTGACCGTATCGGAGCGCCTGGCGGGTGCGCCGGACGGCCTCCTGGTAGTATTTCGTCCCGGGCATCCATTCGAGGATACTCGTCCCGCCGCGGGGATTGCAGACAATCAGCACCGGCCTGTCCGGATGCAGTGCATGCATTCGTTTGGAGAAGGAGTAGCCGGGGTTCATCTGCTGGATTTTCAGCGTTTTGCGGATGGAAGAATACTGGTTGAACGGGTGGGTTGCAGGGACTGGGGTCCCGGCCGTGTCCAGCAGGAAAATGCCATCCATTTTTTCGTTGTAATCCGACGGGAGGAGGGTGCCGCGCCCGGCCATGTTGGACTGGCCGATCAGCAGGTAGACATCATAGTCGGAACGCTGCCCGGGATGCGTTTTCCGGGAGACGGAGCAACCCTGGAGGATGCAGCATAATGCAGCCGGAAGCAGGAGAATGAGCCATTTTTTCATAACAAGAGCGAAAGATACAGCAAAATACGGAAAAGGGCAAGCGCCCCCGCAAGAGCCATTGTTGAAAAAACGTGGGATAATTTTTTTGAAATAATAGGACTGACCGTAGTTTTTGGGTATCTTTGTGCACGCATACGAACTTAATACCCTTTTTATGAAAGTAGGAATCATTATGGGATCTGTCAGCGACTATGAGGTCATGTCGGGCGCTGAGCAGATGCTTTCGGCATTCGGGGTGGAATTCGAGAAACGGGTCATCAGTGCCCACCGTACCCCCGACCTCATGACGGAATATGGCCGGTCGGCCCGGGAACGCGGAATCGGCGTCATTATCGCCGGCGCCGGCGGTGCGGCCCATCTGGCCGGGGTTGCCGCCGCGCTTACGACGCTTCCGGTCATTGCGGTCCCGATGCAGACCAAGTCCCTGGGCGGGCTCGATTCCCTGCTGTCGATGGTCCAGATGCCGACAGGCATTCCCGTTGCGACGGTCGCCATCGGAGGGGCCAAGAATGCCGCCATCCTGGCTGTGGAAATCCTGGCACTGCAAGATGACAGCCTGCGGGAAAAACTGGAAAAATATCGGAAAGAACAAGCTGACAAAATCATCAATACGATCATCTGAGCAATGGGAAGCTACCGTATCTACGTCGAGAAAAAACCTGGATTCCAGGTCGAGGCGAACAGCCTCAAAGAGGAACTCAATGAGAATCTCCTGCTGAACCTCAAGACATTACGGTTACTTTGCGTTTACGATCTCTTTGGTTTTACGGAAAAACTGGTGCAGGAGGCGCGTTACCGCGTCTTCGGGGAGGTCGTAACCGATACGGTAACCGTGCGCGGCGGGGAGGATGCCAGCCGAATCCCCGGTGAAACGCCGGCGGAGGACTGCTCCTGCATCGCCGTCGAGTTCCTTCCGGGCCAGTTCGACCAGCGGGCCGCGTCCGCCGTCGACTGCGTCCATCTGATCGAACCCGGGGCGGACATCCGGATCAAGAGCGCGAAACTCCTGGTCATGGACGGCGGTCTGACGCCGGAACAGATGCAGAAAATCCGGCATTATGTGATCAATCCGGTCGAGTCTCGCGAGAAGGACCTGTCCCGCCTGCAGGAAACCGGACAGCCGGATATCCTGCCCGTGAAGGTACTGGAAGGCTTCCGCGGCATCGCTCCGCAGGACCGGGCCGCCTGGTGCAAGAAGATGGGGCTGGCGATGAATGCCGACGACCTGTCCGAAGTCATCCGCTATTTCACGGAAGAAGGGCGCGATCCTTATGAAACGGAGCTGCGCATCCTCGATACCTATTGGAGCGACCATTGCCGGCACACGACCTTTACGACGGTCCTGGAGGACATCCGGGTCGAGGATTCCTTCATAAAGGAGGATATCGACGGCACCTTGTCCCTGTACCTGAAAATGCGGAAAGAGCTCGGGCGCGAACAGAAGCCGATGTGCCTGATGGACCTGGCGACGATCGGGGCGCGGTATCTCCGCAGCAAGGGGCTCCTGGACGACATGGAGGTCAGCGAGGAGAACAATGCCTGCAGCATCTACGTCGACGTGGACAACGACGGCGCGGTCGAGCGCTGGCTGCTGATGTTCAAGAATGAAACCCACAACCACCCGACGGAAATCGAGCCGTTCGGCGGGGCGGCGACCTGTCTGGGCGGCGCCATCCGGGATCCGCTCTCGGGCCGCAGTTATGTCTACCAGGCCATGCGGGTGACCGGGGCCGGGAATATCTGGAAAAAGGTGGAGGACACCATGCCCGGCAAACTGCCCCAGAAAGTCATTTCCCGCAAGGCGGCCCAGGGATATTCGAGTTACGGCAACCAGATCGGACTGGCGACGACCCATGTCCGGGAAATCATCCATCCCGGGTACACGGCCAAGCGTATGGAAATCGGGGCGGTCGTCGGTGCCGTGAAAGCGGACCAGGTACGTCGCGAATCCCCGGCGCCCGGCGATGTGGTCCTGATGCTCGGCGGGCGGACGGGCCGCGACGGAATCGGCGGGGCTACCGGGTCCTCCAAGGAGCATACGGAAGAGTCCCTGGAGACCTGCGGCAGTGAGGTCCAGAAGGGAAATCCGCCGGAGGAGCGGAAACTCCAGCGTTTGTTCCGCCGGAGGGATGTGACCTCCCTGATCAAGAAATCCAACGACTTCGGCGCGGGCGGCGTCAGCGTAGCCATCGGCGAGCTGGCCGGCGGGCTGGATATCTGGCTTGACCGGGTTCCGGTCAAATACAATGGCCTCAATGCGACGGAACTGGCCATCAGTGAGTCTCAGGAGCGGATGGCGGTGGTCATCGCGGCTTCGGACGAGGCGGCCTTCCGCGCCCGGTGTGCCGAAGAAAATGTAGAGGTGACCCACGTCGCCGAGGTGACGGATACCGCCCGTATGCGAATGTTTTACGGCGATAAGATAATCGTGGACCTGCGCCGCGACTTCATCGACAGCGCCGGTGCTTCCCGGTATACGGATGCGACCATCGCCGCCGTTCCGGACAAAGAGCCTTTCGTCCCTGTGCTGGAAGGAAAGACCTTGAAAGAAAAGGTGTTCGAAGTGATGCAGCGTCCCGGTATCAGCTCCCAGAAGGGACTGATCGAGATGTTCGACTCGACCATCGGCCGTTCTACCGTCCTCATGCCTTTCGGCGGCATCCTCCAGAGCACGGAGACCCAGGTTTCCGTCCAGAAGCTGCCTACCGACGGGTTTACGGATACGGCCAGCCTCATGGCTTACGGCTTCGATCCGTTCCTGAGCAGCTGGAGCCCCTATCACGGCGCGGCTTATGCCGTGGTGGAAGCCTGCGCGAAAGCCGTGGCCGCAGGTGCGCCGTACGACCACATGCGCTTCTCTTATCAGGAGTACTTCGAACGCATGACGGCGGATTCCAAGACGTGGGGCAAGCCGCTGTCCGCCCTGTTGGGCGCCCTCAAGATGCAGGAAGCCCTGGGGCTGCCCTCCATCGGCGGCAAAGATTCCATGAGCGGAACCTTCGAGGACATCCATGTCCCGCCGACGCTGGTGGCATTCGGAATCACGACCGTCAAGGCATCCGAAGTCATCTCGCCGGAATTCAAATGGGAAGGCAATTATATCTATCTGTTCAAGCATACGCCGCTTCCGAACCACATGCCGGATACGGACCAGCTGAAAGCCGGGTGGTCTTATATCCGCTCCCAGGTCCTTCAGGGTAACATCGTTTCCGGTTTTGCCGTGGGAGCCGGCGGGGCGGCCGAGGCGCTTTGCAAAATGTCTTTCGGCAATGCATTCGGTGTCCAGGTGCAGATGGACGGGGATGACCTGTTCTGCCTGGCGCCGGGCTCCATCGTCGTGGAATCGGAGCAACCGCTCGATTTCCCGGGCATGACGCTGCTGGGACAGGTTACCTCCGGCGACGACGGCTTGTTGCACATCAACAAGACCTCCATCGATATCTTCAAGCTCGAAGCTGCCTGCGAGGGCCGTTTCGCGACGGTGTATCCCACTGTCAGCACGCCGGACTTCAAGCGGACGAGCCCGCGGGGGATGGAGGGCGTGAAACCCTTGAAAGCCAAGAAGGTGGATCTGCAGTACAAGGGCGATCCCATCGAGCATCCCCTCGTGTATATTCCGGTATTCCCGGGGACGAACTGCGATTATGATACGGCCAAAGCCTTCCGCCGGGCCGGTGCGCAGGTGAAGATGGGCGTGTTCCGGAACCTGACCGGAGAAGATGTCCTGTCCAGCATCCGGCAGATGTGCGAGGACATTTCCCAGGCACAGATCCTGGCGCTGAGCGGCGGTTTCTCCGCCGGGGATGAGCCGGACGGCAGCGGAAAATTCATCGCGGATGTTCTGGGCAATGCCGACGTGGCGGCGGCCGTCCATGGCCTGCTCGACAGGGGCGGCCTGATCCTGGGAATCTGCAACGGCTTCCAGGCCCTGGTCAAGTCCGGCCTCTTGCCCTACGGCAGGCTGGGCATGGTGACCGAAGGCTCGCCGACCCTCTTCCGCAACGACATCAACCGGCACGTCTCCCAGATGGCGACGACGCGGGTGGCCTCCGTGAATTCACCCTGGCTCGCCGGGATGAAAATCGGGGACGAGTTTACGATTCCGGTTAGTCATGGAGAAGGTAAATTCGTTGTGAGCGAGGAGCTTGCGCTCGAATTGTTCCGCAACGGGCAGGTGGCGTTCCAGTATGTCGACCCGATAACGGACGAGGTGACCATGAACTCCCCGTACAATCCCAATGGCTCCTATTATGCCATCGAGGG
Source organism: uncultured Bacteroidia bacterium (assembly GCA_902796455.1). GTDB lineage: Bacteria > Bacteroidota > Bacteroidia > Bacteroidales > UBA932 > Cryptobacteroides. The sequence continues at coordinate 5,505 of CADBPH010000057.1, read as the reverse complement.
GATCCTCAGCCCGGACGGGCGGATCCTCGGCAAGATGGGCCACAGCGAGCGGTATGAGCCCGGGCTCTTCAAGAACATCGGGGCGGAGCTCGAGCAGCCGCTGTTTGAAAATGCAGTCAAGTATTTCCGGAAATAGATAATAATACGATATATGGCAGTTGATTATGAGAAAGCGGGCGTCAGCCTCGAAGCAGGCTATGACGTGGTAAGAAGAATCCGCACCCATGTCGCATCTACGGCCCGCCCGGGCGTAATGGGCGGAATCGGTGCTTTCGGCGGCATGTTCGACCTTTCTGCTTTGCAGGTGAAAGAGCCGGTGCTGGTCAGCGGCACGGACGGCGTTGGGACCAAGTTGAAATTGGCATTCGCCATGGATAAACATGATACCATCGGGATCGATGCCGTGGCCATGTGCGTGAACGATGTGCTCGCCCAGGGGGCTGAACCGCTGGTTTTCTTGGATTACATTGCCCAGGGGAAGACCTATCCCGAGGTCGTCGAGGCCATTGTGGCCGGTGTCGCCGAGGGATGCCGGCAGGCCGGCTGCGCCCTGGTCGGCGGGGAAACGGCCGAAATGCCGGGCATGTATGCGGAAGGGGAGTATGACATCGCGGGGTATACGACCGGTGTCGTGGAAAAATCCCGCTTGATTGACGGCTCGAAAGTGAAAGTCGGCGACGTTCTGGTCGGCATCGCCTCGACCGGCGTGCATTCCAACGGCTTTAGCCTGGTGCGCAAAATATTCAGTGACAACAATCTGGACCTTCACGGCTACTATCCCGAACTGGATGGCTCCATCTCCGTGGACGGAAATCCGGCCGCGATCCGGGAAACGGGCGCGCCCCTGGGGCTGGTCGCCCTCACGCCGACGCGGATCTATGTCCGCCAGGTCCTGGACGTAATCGCCCAGTGCGATGTCCATGGCGTGGCGCACATTACGGGTGGCGGCTTTGACGAGAACATCCCCCGCATCCTTTCTCCCGAGCAGGGAATCCGGGTCAAGGAAGGGACCTGGGAAATCCTGCCCATCTTCCGTTTCCTGGAAAAACGGGGCGGGATTGATCACCGCGAGATGTTCAACATCTTCAATATGGGGATCGGTATGGTTCTGGCCATGGACGCGTCCGAAGCGGAAAAGGCGATTTCCATCCTGGCGGCCCACGGGGACAAGGCCTCCATTATCGGCTGCGTGACGGATAAGCCTGGTGTAGAAATAATTATGGAATAAAAGAATAGGATCATGAGAGCATTGATCAGTGTCAGCGACAAGACCGGCGTGGTGCCTTTTGCTTCCGCCCTTGTCGGACTTGGGTGGGAAATCCTTTCCACGAGCGGAACGATGAAAATGTTGCGGGAGGCAGGACTGCCTGTCACCAGTGTGAGCGATGTAACCGGTTTCCCGGAAATCTGTGACGGGCGGGTCAAGACCCTCCACCCGAAAATCCACGGAGCCCTGCTTGCCCGGCGGGACATCCCTTCCCACATGGACCAGCTCCGGGAGAATGGCATCGAGACCATCGACCTGGTCTGCGTCAACCTGTACCCGTTCCGCGAAACCATCGCCAAGCCGGACGTGACCATGGAAGACGCCGTGGAGCATATCGACATCGGCGGACCTTCGATGCTGCGCAGCGCCGCGAAGAACTGGGAGAGCGTGACCGTGGTCGTGAATCCGGCGGATTATGCGCAGGTGATCGAAGAGATCAAGGCCCAGGGGAATACCATGCGGGAGACCCGGCTGGCGCTTTCCGCCAAGGCGTACACCCATACTGCGGAATATGACATGGCCATCTCGACATACATGAGTGCCCAGGCCGGTCTTCCGAAGAAACTGTACCTCTCCTACGAAGAGAAGCAGCCCCTCCGCTATGGGGAGAACCCGCATCAGAAAGCGGCATTCTACAAAGCCCCGGCGGCCGTTCCTTATTCGCTGGCCACTGCCGTGCAGTTGGGCGGGAAAGAGTTGTCTTACAACAACATCCAGGATGCCAATGCGGCCCTGAATATCGTCCGGGAATTCGACGAACCGTTCTGCGTGGGGCTCAAGCACATGAATCCCTGCGGAGCGGCTACGGGCAAGGATATCGTCGAGGCGTGGAAAAAGACATATGAAGGCGACAAGACCAGTATTTTCGGCGGCATCGTTGCGGCGAACCGCGAGGTGACCCTGGAAATGGCAGAATTGCTCAAGCCGATCTTCCTGGAGATTGTCATGGCTCCGTCTTTTGCTCCGGATGCCCTCGCCCTGTTGCAGTCCAAGAAGAATCTGCGTCTGCTGCAGGTCGACATGTCCAAGGACAGCGCTTCCCGTCCGCAGTACATCAGCGTGAACGGGGGCATGCTGGTCCAGGAGCAGGACCTGACGACCAAGCCGGTCGAGGCTGCCATGTGCGTCACAAAGGTTCAGCCCGATGCGGCGCAGCTGCAGGACCTGGATTTCGGCTGGCATATCGTCAAGCATGTGAAATCCAATGCCATCGTGGTGGTGAAAGACGGCATGACCCTCGGGGTCGGCGCCGGACAGATGAACCGCGTCGGTTCTGCCGGAATCGCCCTCAGGCAAGCCGCCGCCACCCTGGCGGAAATGACAGGGAAAGATCCGGTGACCGCGGCCCGGGAGGCCTCCCTGGTCCTGGCATCCGACGGCTTCTTCCCGTTTGACGACTGTGTCGCCCTGGCTGCCGAGTATGGTGTCAAGGCCATCGTGCAGCCCGGCGGAAGTATCCGGGACGAGGATTCTGTCCGCAAGGCGGATGAAAACGGTATTACCATGCTGTTGACCGGCGAACGCCATTTTAAACATTAATAGGATGGGTGTGATTCATTTGGTTCCTGGTTTCCAGCCGGCCGGAGCGACCATCGAGCTGGAAAAACTGCGGGAAGGAAAAGTCCTTGTCGTAGGGGGTGGCGGACGCGAGCATGCAATTGTGGACGCGCTCTCCAAATCTTTGTATGTCAGTAAGATATACTGCGCGCCCGGCAATGCCGGGATTGCGGCGAAAGCGGAATGTGTCCCGATTGGCGACCACGATATTCCCGCCTTGCTTGCCTTTGCCCGGGAGCAGCACGTGGACTTGACGGTCGTGGGACCGGAGGTTCCGCTGGCTGCCGGACTGGCCGATGCATTCACCGCGGCCGGGCTCCGTGTTTTCGGTCCGACACAGGCCGCTGCCCGGATTGAATCCAGCAAGGATTTCGCCAAGGGGCTGATGAAGAAATATGGGATTCCGACGGCGTCCTACGTGACTTTTTCCGATTATGGAGCCGCGCTGGAGCATGTCCGGAAAGGGCCTTTCCCGGTGGTGTTGAAATACGATGCGCTGGCTGCCGGAAAGGGCGTCGTCATCGCGGAAGATTTCGCCCAGGCAGAACAGGCCCTGCAGGATTTGCACCGCTTCGGGGATGGGAAAGTCGTTGTGGAAGAGTTCCTGACCGGACCTGAATTCTCCCTGATGTGCTTTGTCAGCGGAACGGAGGTCCGTCCGATGGTGATCGCCCAGGACCACAAGCGGGCCTATGAAGGGGACCGCGGGCCGAATACGGGCGGCATGGGGGCTTATTCTCCGGTGCCGATCATCTCGGATGAAGATATCCGGTACGCTGAAAAAGAAATCATGGAAAAGATGGCGGCAGCCATGGTCCAGGAAGGTTGTCCGTTCCAGGGAGTCTTGTACGGCGGATTGATGAAAACGCCTGACGGCGTCAAAGTCATTGAGTTCAACTGCCGGTTCGGCGATCCCGAAACGGAAGTGGTCCTGCCCCGCCTGAAGAGCGATATATACGAGATTTTCCGGGCCGTGGCGGACGGCACGCCGATTCCGGAGCCGGAGTGGTCGGATGAGGCGGTCATGGGTTTTGTCATGGCGTCCAAGGGCTATCCGGGATCCTATTCCAAAGGGTTTGAGATCAATGGATTGGAGGAAGCGTTGTCCGATCCGGATGTGAAGGTTTACCACATGGGGACGGTCCGGGGTGAAGACGGCGTCGTCAAGACGGCGGGAGGCCGGGTCCTGATGGTGCTCTCCGGCGGGAAAGATCTCTTGCAGGCCCGTGACAAGGCGCTTTCTGCCGTACGGAAAATCCAGTGCGACAATTTGTTTTACAGGAATGATATCGGGTGGCGTGTCCTGAGCTGACCGCCGTCTGGAAAAGGAGAAACATGATAATCAGCGGAAAAGATCTTTCGGCCCGCATGAAGGCCGAGATGGCGGAGCAGGTGGCAACTTTCCCTGCGAAATATGGCCGGGTACCGCACCTGGTCGTCATCCTGGTCGGAGAGGATCCTGCCAGCCAGTCTTATGTGCGCGGGAAGGCCAAAGCATCCGAAGTGGTCGGGATCAAGAATACGACGATTTTGCGACCGGCGGACATCCCGGAAGCGGAACTGCTGGAACTCATTGCTTCCCTCAATGCGGATGCGTCTGTGGACGGAATTCTTGTCCAGCTTCCGTTGCCGCCGCACATCAGCGAAGACCGGGTCATCGCGGCGATTGCGAAAGAGAAGGATGTAGACGGGTTCCACCCGCTGAATGTCGCGGCATTGTGGATGAGGCAGCCTTGTACGGTGCCCTGCACGCCGAAAGGCATCCTGCGGATGCTGGATTCCGTAGGGATCGATCCCAAGGGCAAGCGGGCTGTCGTGATCGGACGCAGCCAGATTGTCGGCCTGCCGGTTGCCAAACTGCTGCTGGACCGGAATGCGACGGTGACCATCTGCCACAGCCGGACGGCAGATTTGCCGGCGGTGACCCGCCAGGCGGAAATCCTCGTGGTGGCCATCGGCCGGCCCCGGTTCGTGACGGCGGATATGGTGGCGCCGGGTGCCGTGGTGATCGACGTGGGGGTCAACCGTGATCCCGAGACCGGAAAACTGTGCGGGGATGTGGATTACGAGGCGGTCGAACCGAAAGCCTCTGTCATTACCCCGGTCCCGGGCGGTGTCGGGCCGATGACGATTACCTGTCTGATGGAGAATACAATAGAATGCTTTTTGAGAAAACAGGAAAAAGCGGAATGACCGTTTGAATTTTTCTTGTAAAGACCTATCTTTGTAAGAGGTGTCCCAAGGCGTGGGGGACCTCCTTTTTTGCAATTAATAACACAAAATAAAATCATACTGAATTACATGAAAAAATTTTTGATGATGCTTCTGCCGGCATTGTTCCTGCTGGCGGGTTGCAAGTATGATGATTCGTCCCTGCGGGAGCAGATTGACGATCATGAATCCAGAATCACCGAATTGGAAAAACTCTGCAATACCCTCAACAGCGAGATCGGTCAGATCCGTTCGCTGGTCGAGTCCCTTCAGAAGAATGATTTCGTGAGCGGAATCACCGGCAGTGCGACTTCCGGATATACCATTTCGTTCACGAGCGGCAAGGTGATCACGATCAAGAATGGTTCCGACGGATCGGATGGTACGACCCCTGTCGTCGCGGTCAAGCAGGATACGGACGGGGAATATTACTGGACCATCAACGGCCAGTGGCTCCGGGATGCCGCCGG
>CADBPH010000056.1 GCA_902796455.1 uncultured Bacteroidia bacterium | reverse complement strand
GGGGTGTAATCATTTGTCGCAGAGAGGAATTCCGGAGCACAGCGGAGTGATTCCAGCGTCCGGGAGATATCCATGGTCGGACTGGGACGGAAAGGATGTTCCTTGAGCCGTTGCACGGCATAGCCCATCATCATGTCGCTGCCGACGGCCTTTCCGTACCGGTAAATCAGATCCAGTGCATCGGCACCGCCGCGGGCGGACGCATCCGCGAAGTTGACGACCCAGCCGTCGCCCACATATGACCGGACAATGTATTCGCCCATGTCCCGGACCATCTTCTCGTCAAAGATGGAGACTTTTCCGCCGGTAATCAGGTACAGGGCATGCAGGTAATCGTACAATTTCCCGGGAGCATGCCCCCAGTAGGAAGGCCCTTCTTCAATGCCGCCATCTCCCTGGATATCATTCAGATAGATATCAATCGACCGGATGCTTTTCCACACGGCGGCAGCCAGCCGGTCCGGATCGTTCTCCATGAGCATGAAGGAAAGGATCGCGTTGGAATTGCACCAGGGATTCCAATTGTTCTGTTTCTGGATGCGGCTGAAGCCCATCCACCAGAAATCATCCCGTTCCAGGTAGGAATCCAGTTCCCGCCAGGTCAGCTCCTCCTTGAGCCTTTTGCAGATTTCCGGCTGGACCTTGTCAATCTCCTCTCTCAGGAAGTAATAGATCCAGGAAAGCATCTGGGCCATGTCTCCCTGGGTCAGTTCCATCGTATTGTCCCCTTTGACCGGAAGGGAGCGGTGTGCACGGGAGTCTCGGGGAAGGTGGGCGGACAAGGCCCAGGAGGTCATTTCACAGGTATGCCAGACGCCGTTGATGATTTTCGGAAGGAACCGGCCTTTTCCTTCCGCCAGTTCGGCGGCGAATAACCGGGCGATGGCCTGGTTATTTGCATTCAGGGGAGCCTGCATGACACTCCGGTTCCCGGTGGTTTCAAAGGCGATGTAATCCGTCGCTTCCACCACTTGCCAGTCATAATCCAGATATTGTTCACCTTCGCGGATGAAGGCCTCTTTGTAAGGGCCCATCAATTTGTCCCAGCCTGCGCGGTCGGCATAGGCGGGATAGGGAACCCAGGCCTGGTTCAGGACAAGGGCTTTCTTGATCTCCTGGAGGGAGGTCTTGTTTTGCAGGAGATTCCGTTGTACTCCTTCGACGGGAGCCTGGGCAAACGCCCCGATGCCCCAGAAAAGGAGCAGTGCCGATAGCAGTCGTTTCATGTGTTAGTCGTCCTGTTTTTACGTATTGATGCGGTTTATATGTTTTAGTCCCAGTCAGTTACGGGTTGGAAGCGGAAAGCGGCCAGCTGTGCTGCGCCCAGATTCTCGGTGGTCCACCAGTACAGTTGGGTCCTGGAGAGCAGGTCGAGGACGGCATTCCGGTCTCCGGCCGCCTTTCCCTGGAGGAAGGCGAAAACGGGCCGGCCGTAACGGCGGGCGACGGCACCGATCCACCCGGCGGACTCCAGGGCGAAGGGACTGTCGTAGGCGATGACATCGGAAAGGTTCCAGGCCAGCGAACAGACCTGTTCCATTTTCTTGTCCGCAAAATGGAAATGCTCCCACCCCGCGGTCTTTCCGTGAACCATAGCGGCCTTGTAGTCAAATCCTTCCGGGAATTCTTCCAGGCCGATGGCGGGAACCATGAAGAGCGGATGGGCGCTCTGGCAGCCACGGGCGGCTTTGAAGAGGGTCCTGACGGCGGCCGAATCGGTCGGATGGTCGTAAATGTCCCAGGCAAAAACTTCCCGGGCATGAGCGAAGGTGTGGATGATATCCCGGACATATCCGGCGTGTTCCGGGTCGTGCCCGTCTTGTTGCGTCAGCAGCGTCGGAACGACGAGACATCCTTTGTCTGCAGCCGCTTTCAGGGTATTCTTCAGGTTGGTGCATACCGCTTCCCGGTCTTTCTTCCAGTCGGAATAACGGACGTTGACTTTTACGGAATTGTATCCGGCCGGAACGGCCTGGGGCGAATCGGAAACATAACCCTTGACCGGACCCAGCGCCATCCGTTTCCAGACGCGGTCCCGCTGCCACCGGTCGGTCACCTCGATGCCCGGGTCCATCGTTTCCCCGGGTTCGCAGAAGTGGAAATCCTTGATCCACTGTACTTCCTGCGGGCTGCAGGGGTCGCCGTCGGCATACAGCATGTTGTGGAACATCCGCGCGTACGGGTCGAACTCGCTCTTTCTCCACCGGGTGCTCCAGTTCCGGTCGTTGGCATAGACGCCCCAGACATAGAAATGGACCTGTTCTTCGGCAAAGATGGACAGCGCCCGCTCGATGCCCGACCCGTTCTGCCGGTTCAGGCATTCGGTGCAGACGACCGGCCTTCCGTCCAGCTCTTTCAGCAGGCGGATCATCTCCCGGGAATATTTCCCGTCCTCTTCGGCCTCCGAATAATCATGGTAGTTGTGGATGTCCATCATGCGCTCTACCTCGAGCCGGCGCTGGAAAACCTCACTGCTGCGGTCCGGCTTGACGATATCCCAGAAAATGGAACTGGTCAGCGGCTGGGTCGTCCCGGCTTCCCGGCCCCAAAGGACCATTTTCTCGAGAAGGTCCATCGCACGCAGGACATCCGCCTTGTTGGGATTGTAGGGCGGTTCGTTCCAAAGGTCCCAGAAGGCGATCCGTTTGTCGCCCCGGAAATGGGACAGGATGGTTTTCAGCATCTCTTCGGCGATGGGCTCGGTCTCCGCATCCTGCGCCGGATCCTTGAATTTTCCGCCGATGGTGAGGACCGGGGAGACGGTCATCCCGTAGTCGTCAGCCGCATCCAGCAGCTTTTCCAGCGCCTCAATCTGGCTTTGCGCCGTCTCTCCGCCGATCCATGCCCGGACGCTGTTGAATCCGAGTCCGGACATTTTTTGAAGCACCTCACCGCTGCTCTTGGCGGGATTGACCATGTAGTAGCCATTTGCTCCCTTGATCACACCGATTTCTTTCTCCCACTCCAAGGCCTTCTGTACCGGCCACTGGTCGCGCGCCGTCTGGCTGGTACAGGCGGACAAAAGCAGGACAGCTCCCGTTACGAGAGCAAGCAACAGATTCGTTCTCTTCATGTTGGCGGAGATTATTTCGTAATCTTTGCAGTCCAGCCGCCGCCGGGGGCCATGTGGATGGTCACTTTCCCGTCAGCGGGAACATCCAGGACGCATTTCTTGTAGTCACGGGCAGCCCGGTGGGCATTCACGCCGTCCTGGAATACCTCCATTTTCCAGTTCCCCTTTCCGAGGAAGCCCAGGTCGAGGGTCAGGTCTCGCGCATCCCAACCCGTGAGGGCGCCGACATACCAGGTGTTGCCGCTGCGCCGGGCGATGGCGGCGTAGGCTCCGATTTTTCCGTCGAGGGCGACCGTCTCATCCCAGGTCGTCGGAATGTGGGCGATGAAGTCCAGGCATTCTTTCTCCCGGAGATAATTGGACGGAGAATCGCACAGCATGTTCAGCGGGGATTCGAAGATCACGTATTCGGCCAGCTGCCGGCAGCGGGTTCCCTGGCTGATCGGCTCGCTGTGGACCGGATGATAATTATTCTTGTTGGCGTTGCGCATCGCGCCCTGGGTGTAATCCAGCGGGCCGGCGACCATGCGGACGAACGGAACGGTCACGTCATACGTCACCTGGTCGGTTCCGACCGGTGCCCATTTCAGTTGCTCCAGCCCATTGACACCCTCATGGTTCAGCACGTTGGGGAACGTGCGCTGCAGGCCGATGGGCTTGAATGCGCCGTGGAAGTCGAGGAGCAAGTGGTATTTGGCCGCGGCTTCGGAAGCCTTGCGGTAGAAGGCCACGATGTCCTGGTCGTCGCGGTCCATGAAATCGACCTTGAAGCCCTTGATGCCCATCTTGGCGTAGTGCTTGCAGATTCCCTCGATGTCGCGGTTGAAGGCCCAGTATCC
>CADBPH010000055.1 GCA_902796455.1 uncultured Bacteroidia bacterium | reverse complement strand
CTGTACGGCACGCTGTTCAACTCGGCAACCATCGCCTTTTACTGGAAGACTTTTGAGACAGAACCGGGGCGCCTTCGTTTCGCGACGGAATACTGGGACACGGAGGAGTACTGGAACAACTGCAAGGATCCGAAAAGGCAGCCTCACTGGAGACGGCCTTCCTCGGACCAGGTCGTGGAGTTCTGCGAGAGCAAGGGGATCCGCCTGCATGGCCATACGATTATCTGGGGGAATCGCGGCTGGCAACATCCGAATTGGATTTATGACCGGCTGATGATTCCCGAGGAGAAGGCCAAGACAGCCAAGGACGCTCACAAGTCCTTGACTGATAAACAGCTGACCGAAGCGCTTCCGGAATATTCAAAGACGGTTAATGCCCTGTTTGAGAAGCGGATTCTGGACTTGGCGGGTCACTATGGCGGCCGACTCCAGAGTTGGGATATCGTCAATGAAAGTGCAGCAGATTTCCGCAGGATGAAACCGGGGGACGGGCTCATGAACAGCAGCTACGGAATCATGCCGCAAGATTATACTTTCAGGGCATTCCAGTTGGCGAAAAAGGTTTTCCCCGACAACGTCAAACTGAATATCAACGATTATAATATGGGGCAGGATTATCTGGACCAGGTGAAGGATCTTACGGCGCGTGGCTGCAAGATCGACATCATGGGCGCCCAGATGCACTTGTTCAACCCCCAGCAGTGCCTGGACATTGCCGCAGGCAAAAGTATCCAGACGCCGGACTATATCTGGAAATGGGCGGAACTTCTTGGTCAGGCTGGCAAACCGATTCATTTGAGCGAGATTACGATTACTTCTCCCGGCGACGATACCCATGGCCGTCAGATCCAGGCGATTATTGCTCAGAACCTGTACAGGCTGTGGTTCAGCCTCAAGCCGATGATGGGTATCACCTGGTGGAACGTCGTGGACGATTGCGGCGCGCCCGGCGAGCCGTCCGTCTCCGGCCTCTTCGACCGGGACATGAAGCCCAAGGCGTCTTACTATGCGCTGGACAACCTGATCAACCACGAATGGAAGACCAACCTGACGGTGAAAATGGGGAAGAAAGGCGTGGTCAAGTTCCGCGGATTCAAGGGTAATTATAAAGTGAGCTGGAAAGACGAGGACGGAAACGTTGTCACCCGCGAATTCTATCTCAAGGAAGACGGCGACGGAATGACATTCTAAGAAGAGTTAAAACAAGAGCAAAAAGCATGATAATTCGCTCAGTATCAGCCGTTTACGCCCAGTATGGGGGGGTGGAGGGAAGAGTTGGATTCTTTCCCTCCTGCTCGCGGTATTGCCGTTTGCGGTATCATGCGTCACCGATCTTATCGTAGACGATGCGGTCGTTCCACCTGCTTCTATTACCCCGAAGTTCGGGGACTCTGATGCGCCTGCCGTCGCGTGGACAGGGAACGACGCTGTCAAGGCGTATGTCTCGGAAGAGATAGCGGAACGGTATATTTTTCTGGAAGACACGGAGAAGTTCATCCGCTTCACCGATGTCTATTCATATGATTCACATTGGGAACACTGTTATCTGCTGGGGCCTTATTCCGAGGGAATCCAAGCGGTTTCGGAGGGTGTTTTCTCAATAACGGTTCCACAGGATCAGGCCTATTGCAGCGACGGTCCAGACCCGGCGGCCAACCTGTATGTCGGCGTGACGGAGACTCCGGCATCTGCGGAGGTGGATTTCCATGCCGCTGTCGGTTATCTCAAATTGAACGTGTGCGGCACCTCCAGGATCCGTTCCGCGATCCTTAGAGGCAATGCGGACGAGGTCCTGGCCGGTGAGGGGAATCTTACCGCAGGATATGGTAAGATCCCAACCCTTTCCCTGCGTGATACACTGACCTCGGTCCGGCTTGATTTCGGGGACGGTTTGGTTCCTCCTGCGCGAGGGGTCGATCTATGGTTCTGTCTTCCGTCAATGTCGTTTGCGAAAGGCCTGACCATTACGATCGAAACCTATTCTGGACCGATCCATTACAAGATTGAGAATCCGCTCCAAATCACCCGCGGCCGGGTGACGGAACTGAAGCGTCTGGGGAGCGGAACGGCCTTCCTTTCTTTCGCCTGGCAGACGGCCGACGGAACGCTCTGCCCCGCTTTCGACCTGCTGGGGCCGGAAATTACGGTCTGTGTTCCTTACGGAAAGGACCTGAAATCGCTGAAGCCGGTGTTTGACCATAACGGGGGCCATGTGGAAAGGGACGGCGTGGAGGTCCTCTCCGGAAAGGCGCCCCTTGACGGCACTGCAGATCAGTCGTTTACCATTGTTTCATCGGATGGGAAATCGTCGACTTATACGGTCCATACGATAGATTACAATATCCCTGTCATCTATGTTTCTACTCCCCAGCACAAAGTAGTCGCCGATAAGGTCAACTGGATTACCGGCAGTTCCTTCCTTATCCAGAATACGGATGGATCCGTTGTCGATTACGGCGCCGCGTCGATCAAGGGACGCGGGAACGCCTCCTGGAAACGGCCCAAGAAATCCTATGGGATCAAGCTGGCCAACAAGCCGGTCGAACTCGGTGTCCTCGGCCTTCCGGGCCACAAGCGCTGGTGCATGATCGCCGTACAGTGGGGGTATTTCGGCAACAACATCGGCTATGAACTGGCCCGGAGGGCGGCCTCCTACAAATGGGAGCCGCGGGGTAGGTATGTCGAGTTCGTGCACAACGGAAAACACCTCGGCACGTATTTCCTTGCCGAGCAGATTCGGATCGACAAGAACCGTGTAAACATCAAATCCCTCGATCCGGACGAGATTTCCGAGGACAAGATCAGCGGCGGTTACCTGGTCACATACGACCATACATACAACGACGTCAATAAGTTCCGGTCAGAGTACTATAACATGCCGGTGATGATCAAGGACCCGGATGACGACGACCTGACCCCCGAACAGTTTGCCTGGATCAAGAATTACATCAACACGATGGAGAAGGCGATGAAGGACGATGCACAGTTTGCCCGGCGCGAATATGCGGAGATGCTTGACGTCGATTCCTATATTGACATGTGGTTTGTTTGGGAGACGGCCGGCAAGACCGGTTCTTACGAAGGGGCGGATTTTGCCGCTCCTGCCAGTGTCTGGTTCTACAAAGACCGGGGCGGCAAGTTTACGGCAGGGCCGTGCTGGGATTTCGACTCCTATCTGTTTTCCTCCAAGAAACTGTACTGCACCAAGGGGCAATATTACGGCCGCCTGTTCCAGGATCCGAAATTCGTGGCGAGAGTAAAGGAAAAGTGGCCTGCCTTCCGCGCAGCCGTAGAGGGAACAGACGGTCGGCGAACCCCCATTACCGAATTCTTGGACTCCTGTTACAATACGGTCAAGTATTCTGCGGACCGCAACCAGAAAATGTGGACGTGGACGATGTTTGAGATCGAATCCGAGTACCAGACGATCCGGAACGGTCTTCCGGAAAAGATACAGTGGCTGGAAGAACAAATTCAAAAACTCTGATAATCATTAACTATTAACCAAAGGTACAATGAAGAAGTCAACCTGCATTCCAATTCTTCTTTCTGTCCTGGCGACGCTTGCGCTGTCTTGCTACCATCTGGAAGT
>CADBPH010000054.1 GCA_902796455.1 uncultured Bacteroidia bacterium | reverse complement strand
GGCTGGCGCCGGCTTTGATGTATTTGTACCGCTGGTTGACCGCCGCACCGACGCCCAGGTATATATCTCTGTCAATCAGTTTCTTCCTTGCTTTTTTCAGGACCTTGTAGATGCTGATTCCGTCATACGGGCGGCCCGGCGCAGCGCGCACACCGACAATGTCGGCGATGGTTGGCATGACATCCACAAAACCAGTCACCTGGTCCAGTTTCCGCTGTCCCGCGAAGCCGCGCGGCCAATTGACGACAGCCACATTGTGGACGCCGCCTTCCCACTCGTCGAATTTCCCGCCCCGCTGGGGAGCGTTCACGCAGTACGGCTCCATGTCCGGGACCCCGCCGTTGTCGCTCATGAACAGCACCAGCGTATCGTCTTTCAGGCCGGCGTCGGCCAACGCCTTGAGAATGAGACCGATCCCCTTGTCCATGCGGGAAACCATGGCCCGGTATGTCCAGCCCTTTTTGTCTTTCGGCTTCAGGGTCTCGAAGGTCTCTTTCGGGACCAAACTGAAAATCTCTTCTTCCGGCGCCTGATACGGCGAATGCGGCGCATTGAAGCACACATGCAGGTAGAAAGGCCCCTGGCCGGAATATTCCCCGATACAGCGCACCGCCTCGGCGGCAATCAGATCCGTCGTGTATCCTTTGTCATAGCAGGAATCCCAGTCGTTGTGCCAGTCCAATTCGCCTTCGCGTTCATGGGTAAAGTAATCCAGTGCGCCGTTGAGGCATCCGTAGAAGTGGGTAAATCCGCGGTTTAAGGGATAATATGCAAGGCGGCCATGCCCCACGTGCCATTTCCCGATCATTGCCCGGTGTGCATATCCGTTCTGCCCCAGCAGGTCCGCCAGGGTGGTTTCCCCTTCGTCCAGACCATAATCCCGCCAGGGGGGAATGACGGTTTCCCGGATGCCGAAACGGCTGGGATACCGTCCGGTCAGCAGCCCGCAGCGGGTCGGCGAGCTGACAGGGGCCGTATAGAAGCGTGTCAGTTCGATGCCGTCCCGGGCGAGGGCGTCGATGTGCGGGGTGGGGATGACGCTTCCGTGGAAGCCGACATCTCCCCATCCGAGGTCGTCCGCGACAATCAGCACAATGTTGGGGTGAGTGCAGGATGCGCCGCCGGTTTTGGCGGCCAGCGCCTGTCCGCCGGGGGCCAGGGCCGCCGACAAGGCAGCCAGCCGGAGGGCGTTCTCCGAAAAGGAGTGACCGATCGTTTTCATATTTATGATAGGCTGAGAATACCTCAAATTTAACGAATTCATCGGGTATTCCCAAAAAATCGGTTAACTTCGCATAGAAACCATAGATAACACGATGATGAGGAGGTCTCTATTTCTTTCCCTGATGATGATGGCACTCGCCACGGCGCCCGCTTGCGGCAAGCAGGATTCCCCGGAAGACACCGGCAATGCGCAGGATTTGACCATTGCGGCCAAAGGGCAGTCTTCATTTTCCGTCCGGCTTCAGCAAAACCTTTTCAGCAATGCGACGGCTTTCCTGGGGGATATCCAGAAAGAAACGGGAGTGGAACTCAAGACGGTTTCTGCCCTGTCGCCGGCCAAGGAAGACAGCGATGAGATTCTGATCGGAAACATGACGTCATACAAGAATATCATCGACGCGGCCAAGAAAGATATCCGCCATGGATACATCATCAAGGCGGTCGGTCAGAAAATCCTCATCGTCGGGACTGACGATGCCTGGACGGTGCTGGGGATGGAATATTTCACCGGCAGGATCATGGCCAGTACAATATATTGCGATAACGGGACATTCAAGATCCCCCGCGATTTCTCCTATGTGGAAGACAGTGACGATCCGCAGCTGATCGCCCGCCTGCTGAAGCAGGGCCGGAAGTTCGACCTGATTCCCGAGTGGGTCGGCGCCTGTCCCCGCCGGGATGCGCTGCGGGTCGCGCAGGGAGCCGCCTCAGACGGTAAATATGTGTATTTCAGTATGAAAGGAAACGAGGACAGCACGACCCATGATTCCGAGGTAGTGGTCTTTCAGTATACCCTTTCTCCGTTCAAGTATGTCGGGGAGTCCGCCATGTTCAACGGCCATCATGCCAATGACATGACGTACGATACGAAAGGCAAGCGGGTGCTGGTGAACCATGGATCCGGCGCATCATCGACGTTGACGGCCATTCCGACAGAGCCCACAATCGGAGAGCCCGTCCTGGTGAAGACCGCTATCGGCATCGGCGGGATCACGTATAACGCCAAGCGCGACATGTACGGGATTACGCAGGGCGGCACCAAGTATGTGACAGCGGATGCCTCTTTCAAACTGAAGGACAATTTCGGCCGGACGGACAACATGAAGGAAACCTATATCGCCCAGGGCATGGGGAGCGACGATTCTTACGTCTACTTTCCGATGAGCCCGGGCAGCAATTCCCCCGAGAAGGTGAACCTGCTGGT
>CADBPH010000053.1 GCA_902796455.1 uncultured Bacteroidia bacterium | reverse complement strand
TATTTCTTCACGAAGGTAGCTCCGCCGTACATGATTTCCATCGCATTTCCATCCTTATCGAGAGTACCCCATGAATTGGGAATGACCATGTCCTTTCCGTCGATATTGATCACGATATCATCAAAGTTATCGGCAGCATCCGGATTCGGATCGTTGAAGGAAATATAGAAGAAGCCCTCTAAACGCTCATCTTCGGTCAGCGGTTGTCCTGCCTCAATAACAATCTGGTTTTTCTCCTCGTTCACCTGTCCGACCACGGGAAGGGTGACAACACCAAGCGAAGGGGTATACGGATCGAGGTTCTTGACAAAGACTTTGGTCACATCATCCGGATCCGCTTCGATGGTAAGCGCCTTTCCGGCATAATTGTCACCCCAGTAGCCGTCCCACTTGGTGGCGACCCAGGTACCCAGGATGGCAGCGAGCGGGTGGTCGAGGTCCTTGATCGTAACCGTGGCCGAACGGGGACCGCTCAGGGTCAGGTCACCGGTCGCACCGGTCACGTTGATGGAGAACCCCAGGGAACCCGTAAACTCACCTTTCAGGTTCACGACCTTGACGGTGATGTACTGAGTACCGTTCCCGTTGAACGAGAGTACGCCGCCGGCAGGTTCGATGGTGTAGTTGGTACCGGCCTTGGCCGTTCCGTCCTTCACTTCGAACGTCACGTTACCCGAAAGGCCTTCCGCGTTGTAAGCAGTAACCGGAATCCGGAAGGAAACCGTATCCTCATTCACCTCATAAGCGGTGTCATCGTCAGCCAGGCGGGCGAACGGAGCCGTCTTGTACTCGGGGATCCGGTTGCAGGAAGCCAGGACAAAGATACCTGCCGCCAAAACGAATAGTTTATTGATCTTATTCATAATCTTCTGATTTTAGGAATTAATCGACAGAGACTGGTGAATACCCGTCATTCTGTTTCAGATTGGAGTTGATCTGCATTTCGTATGCAGGGATCGGCCACTGCCAGTGGTAATCCGTGGCGGGCATGGACTTCTGCGCATATTCGGCTCCGTTCATGAGGGCCTTCAGTTCCACGGCGGCATTCTGGCCGGCACGTCCGGAATAACCGGTTCCCCAACGTTTGAGGCAGCTCATCCGGAGGCCTTCACCCACCGTCTCCTTGAACCACTCATTCTGGACGGTCGCTGTCGTCGCTTCCGTTGCGGAAGCGCCGCGGGCGGTCTGGATCGCATTCAGGTATTCCTTGGCGGCAGCGGCGTTGTTGTTCGCCAGCGAAGCCTCGGCGGCGATCAGGTACATTTCGCTGATCAGCAGGGGTTTAACAGCCTGGCGGGCGTTCGGGGTCGCCGTCGGGTCAGACCGGAGGGTCGGGTTGCCGAAGTATTTGCGGAAGACCGTCAGTTTGTCCTCGATATAATCCGAGACGGAGAACACGGGATAATCGCCCTTCGCGAACCAGTGCTGATACCGCAGGTCGGACTCCTCATACTGGTCAAGGAGCTTCTGCGAAGGCAGGTAGTACGGCATGTAATACGTTCCGGCATCCTTGTTATTGGTCATCTGGGTATAAATGCTGTTGGTCCCGGAACCATTCTCGGAGTTGGAAGCATACATCTGGATAATCGGTTCGGTTCCCTTGTCCTCTACATACTCGAGGGCCATGGAAGCCGAGTCCTTTGCGAACGCATACCCGGCCTTGGAGTCGATGACCTTCTTGGCGGCGGTGACGGCCTGGGCGTACTGCTTGGTATCCAGATAATAACGGGCGTACAAAGCATTGACGGCATCGATGGTCGGCCGCTGGGAACGGACAGCCCCGGGGACGCCAGCCAGGTAGACGGCGGCGGAATCGAGGTCAGCCTTGATCTGGTCATACACCTCCTGGACGGTATTCCGGGCCGGACGTGCATTCTGGTCGTAAACCAGCACGAGCGGAACGGACAAATCGGTGGAAGCGTTTGCACCGTAAGGCTTTGCGAAAAGCCGGGTCAGGGTCAGGTAGGAGGATGCGCGGCAGAAGAAGGCCTCGCCCCGGGCTACGGCTGCATCCTTGGCGAGTTCGGCCGGGACGTTGTACGAACCCTTGATGAAGACATTGTAATTCTTGATGGCACCGTAGTTGCCGGACCAGTTGTCCCGCGTATCATCATCGGACGGGGTGAAGGAAACGTCGGTCCGGTGGATGGGGCCGTAGTTGTTTCCGAAACCGGCCATGGCGTTGAATCCGTCGCACATCAGTTCGCTGGCCTGGTTGTAAACGCCGTAGAAGACGCCGCGGTAAGAGGCCATCAACCCGTTCTCAAAGGAGGTAAGGTCGGCACTGTTCGTAATGAGCTGCCCCCCTTCATCATAAGCAATCGCGCTGTCCGGGAAAAGGTCCAGATCGCAGGAAACGGACATGAATGCGGCCGTTCCGACAAGCAGGAGATTTCTAACTATGTTTTTCATAAGATATTCCGTTTAATTCGTCACGATTTAGAAAGTGATTTCGATACCGCCGAGTACCTGCCGGGAGTTGCCCGGGATACCGTAGGTCAAGTTGGAGTCGACCTCCGGATCGATACCGTTGTATTTTGTGAGGGTCAAAAGGTTACGGCCGGTGGCGGTAATCTTGATTCCCTTGACGACATTCTGCCAGCCCATGACGGCCTTCGGCAGGCTGTAACCGATCTGGAGATTCTTCAGACGGAGGAACGAGGCGTCCTCGAGGAACTGGTCGGCAAATTGCAGGACATGTCCCTGCGACCAGTCGGGGAACTTCGCATCCGTATGGTTCGGGGTCCAGAAATCGCTCACACTGGCAATGGCATTCTGTGTACTGAAATAAGCCGGGTTCGAGTAGAAGTAGGCGTCGTTCGAATACAGGTTCTTGCCGATGACGTAGGTGAAGTCAGCGAGGACGGAGAAGTTCTTCCATCCGCCGGACAGGGAGAAACCGCCGTTGATCGGGGCATACTGGCTTCGTCCCGAACTCTGGGTCAGGGCCGCCTCGTCATAATTCTTGGTCACGTTTTCGGGGTCGCGGGTCGGGGTATCGACATCCTCGCCGGGAACATACCACATCGGAGCGCCGTCTGCGGGGTCGATGCCGGCATACAGCGGCAGGTAGAACTCAATCGGATGGCCGACGACATAGGCCAGCAGGTAGTCAGGCATGGCCCAGCGCTGGCGGCCGTCGAAGAGTTCCGTGACTTTCTGGTTGTTGTATCCGAAGGTGGTCGAGAAGCGCAGATAGGCGTCGCGTTTGCGGATGATGTCGATTCCCAGGGTCAAGTCGATACCGGTGTTCTTCATTCCGCCGACATTGCCGGTCACCTCAGTGAAGCCTGTGGTATAAGGCTGGGGGACATCCAGCAGCATCGCCTTGGTCCTTCTGTCGTAGAACGCCAATTCGAAGTCCAGGAAGTTGAATGCCTTACCGGTCAGGGAAACGGTCAGGAGGCCCTGTTTCTCCCAGGTCAGGTCGTTGTTGCTCGGCTGGGCCAGCACATTGGAGTTACCGGTCGCATAGGAAGTGGCCGTCGAAATCAGACCGAGGGAGGTATAGTCGCCGATGGCGGCATTACCCTGGGTACCGTAGCTGACCTTGAAGTTGAGGTCGTTGATGGCGGAAACATCCTGCAGGAAGGATTCCGTCTTGAGTTTCCACATCGCACCGGCCGCCCAGAAGAACGCGTTCCGGTGGTTCCGGCCGAACCGGGAGGAGGAATCGCGGCGGAGGGTCCCGTCGAGGATGTATTTGCCCTGGTAGGAATAGTCTGCGTGGGCGAAGAAGGACAGGAAACGGTAGGCGGTGGACGATTCCGTAACATCATAGTTTGTCTGTTTACCGTCCTGGAGCCGCATCAGGCGGTCGTCATTCTGTCCGCTGGAGCTTGCCCCGAAAGTCTGGTATTTGTAATCGATGCCTTCCTGGCCGAGCAGGAAGCTGATGTTGTGGTCGTCCCCCAGCATGAAGGAATACTCCGCCGTGTTGGTAATGGTGTTCCTGTAAGCGAAATACAACTGCCTGAGCTTGCTTCCCACGCCGTTGTTCGCATCATAAGAAGGATAGGAAGTAGAGTTACGGGTCTCGAAATAGGTATCCGTACCGACGCGGGAGGTGAACTTAAGGTTCCGGACCGGTTCGATTTCCACGAAGGCATTCCCGTTAAGGGTGTAGTTGTTGTAGATGTTGGGGTTCTTCTCCATGTAGTAATGGTGGTTGAGAGAGGCGGATCCGGCCAAACCGGGATACCGCTCCGGATATTCCACGCCGTTCTCATCATAAGGAGAATACAGCGGGTTCATGAGGAAGGAAAGACCGCCGGTGAGGTAAGTGGAAGCGTTGGCGGAGTCTCCCCAATATCCGTTCCGCTGGTTTTCATCCATAGAAAGGCTGAGGTTCACGCCTGCCTTGAGCCAGTGCAGCGGGTGGGCCTGTACGTTGGAACGGAGGGTGTAACGGTCGTAGTAGTTGCCGATCGTATTACCGGTCTGGTGGAACTGCGAGATGGAGAGCATGTAAGCCACTTTCGAGCCGCCGCCTTCGATCGTCACGTCGTTCTGCGACTGCGGGGCGATGATATTTTGACGGACTTTGTACCATTCTGTATTCGCATCGTAACCCAAATCAGTAAAGTTTTCTTTGATCCAGTCGGCCGAGTGGATGCCGGCGCGGACCCAGAAGTCCTTCAGTTGCTCGCCGGAGAACAGGCTCTTATACAAGGTATAGTCGGCGAGGGTGTTGATACCCCACTGGGACCGGGCAGTCACCTTGGCCGTCGTGTTGTAGGAACCGCTCTTGGTCGATACGTAGACGACACCGTTCGCAGCCTGCGCACCGTAGATGGAGGTCGCGGATGCATCCTTCAGCACGCTGATGGACTCAATATCGTTCGGGTTCATCGACATGATGGTATAGCTCGAAGAAGGGATACCGTCGATGACGAAGAGCGGGGATGTGCTGGAGGTGAGGGAACCGACACCATGCAGGGTGATGGAAACGGCGTTGTCGCCCGCGACACCGGAGGAGGTGAGGACGGACATACCGGCAACCTGGCCCTGGAGGGCATCCAGCGCGGAGGAAGACGGTGCATTCTTCAGGGACTCGGATTTCACCGTGGAGACGGAACCGACCAGGGAACTGATCTTCTTGGCGGAACCGTAACCGACGACGACGGTCCCTTCAAGGGCCTCGGAGTCTTCCTCAATCCGGGCGTTGACGGTCGAACGTCCCTGGACGGGAATCCGGACCTCGGTATAGCCGATGCTGGTGAAGACAAGCGTTGCATTCGAAGGAACGGAAGCGAGGGTGTACTCACCCGCGGCGCCGGTCGAAGTTCCATTGGTCGTGGAACCCGCCACCAGGACGGTCACACCCGGAACCGGGGCTCCGTTCTGGTCAGTGACGACGCCGGAGACTCTGATGTTCTGCGCCGAGGCAAGCCCCGTGGCGAGAAGAATCATCATGGCCGTGAAAAAAAGTTTGATTTTTTTCATAAGCTAACACTTTAATTAAACATAAACTGAACGTAGTTTTTTCTTTTCTTTGTCTAAGCAGGACCCGCTTGGGCCACTGTTGCTACACTTTTAAACGGTCGTTTTATGAAACGACGATTTATGCAAAGTTTGGACTTTTTTTTGACTCTTGCAACAATATGCAAAAATTGAAAATCTATCCGAAACGAGCCTATGGCTACTTTGCAACGTTTTTAACGCAACTTTCTGAAAAATAAAGTTAAAGATTGCTATCGAAAACTGTCGTTTGGTTTTAAATAATAATTCAAAATTTTTTTAATTTTTTTTATTTTAGGTCCTCTTTTTCGGCCTTCCAACCCCTGATATAGCGGGCCATTGTGTTCCGGTGGACCCCGTATTGACCGGGTAACGTGACGTTCGAAGTGAAGGACGGGACAGCTCCGCCAGGATATGAAAGAAGGGATTCTCTTTAGTTTACACGTGCTTTGGCAACTGCCGCAGGCTGTGGCCGGGGCGGCGTTGTATCTGTGGTACGCACCGGGAGCGGGACGTGTCCGGCGCGTAGGCTCGGTCCGAGCCGTCTTCAACCGTCGCTTTCCGGGAGGGGTCTCGCTGTGGCCGTTTGTATTCCTGGACCGGGAGGATCCGCAGGAGCTTGCGCATGAGATCGGTCATACGGTGCAGTCCTTGCGGTGGGGATGGCTGTATCTTCCGGTGGTCGGTTTGACGTCTGTATTCCATTTGCTGTGCCGGCGGCGGGGGCTCTTCTGGAGCCGCCATTCGGATTACTATTCCGTCTGGCCCGAGAATGAGGCAGACCGTCTCGGCCGGGTCCGCCGGGGGTAACGCATTGATTTCCGGAAAAGATGTTATATTTGCAATCGCTATGAGAAAATGCATCTTGGCCCTTGCCGGTATGTTATTGCTGCTGGTTTCCTGCCGGTCGGAGGTGGATACTTCCGGGCGGATTGTGACGGATGCGGCTGAAGAGGTAACGGAAACATCGGCCGTCCTTTACGGGTATGCAGACCTTCCGGAGGATGGGGCCGGGATGAAGTTCGGGATTGTGTATTCTAAGGACAAGAATCCCACGGCGGACAATGGACGGGCCGTTACGTCGGCTGCCCGGGAGGCCGACGGCCGCTTCTCCTGCAAGGCGACGGGCATGTGGATGATGACGACATACTATTATCGTGCATTCATCAAAGAGAACGGCCGCTACCGGTACGGAAAGACGCTGAGTCTGACGACAAAGGATTTCCCTGCCGCTGCTCAGGAAGCCGTGGACTTGGGGTTGAGTGTCAAATGGGGGTCCTGTAATCTGGGCGCCGCAACCCCTTATGAAACCGGGGACTATTTTGCCTGGGGAGAAACGACGCCGAAAACGGATTATTCTTTCAATACGTATAAATGGGCCCAGGCGGAAAAGTTTACAAAGTATAACCTGACAGATGGGAAATTGGCGTTGGACCGTTCCGATGATGCCGTCCAAGTCTCCATGGGCGGGGGATGGCGGATGCCGACGTATAATGAGTTCCGGGAGTTGCTGGGTTGTCCGCGGGTGAAGACGGGGCGAGGTAATGTAGAGGGTTTCCTGATTACGGGGCCTTCCGGAAAGTCTATCTTTCTTCCTGCCGGCGGGGTGCGTGTGGGAACGGCCCTGGATTTGGAAGGGGGACGCGGGTGTTATTGGACTTCTGTGCTCCAGTCGCCGAATTCGTATTATTCCTGGACGGGATTCATGCAGTCTAATCTGATGGTGATGAGTGCGCTCAGTCGTACTCACGGTCATTCTATCCGTCCGGTGATGGAGTAAGGGGGGATTTCGCTGCCGCTCTCATCCCGATCTCTCCGGGATTTCGTCGGGCTGAAGCCCTCCGACATCCCTCCCCGCCTGCGGCGATTTCGGGATTCCGCTCCCTTCGGTCGCGCTATCCCTTGCCGCTCGCCGCGGGGGCCTTGCAAAGTATGGTATGCAGCTGTCGGGCCTTCGGCCCAACGGGCTGTTTCTGGATTCCAACCCTTACGAAAGCAAGCTTTCGACGGGTCAGAATCCAAAAACAGCCGGCCGCATTCGCGACCAGCTGCATACCTTATTTGCGGAGAGATCGGGATTCGAACCCGAGATACCCTTTAGGGGTATACACGCTTTCCAGGCGTGCCTCTTAAGCCACTCGAGCATCTCTCCTGATGTGGTTTGAAAAAGGACTGCAAATATACAACTTTCCCGTGATTTTGCAAAAAAATGCAATAGAATCCTTAAATTTGCGAGAATCAGTTTATCAATTTTGTATGTATAAGTCCCTTTTCCGAAACGCTGTCCTGCTTGGCGCCCTGTTGTTTTCATTGACGTCGCATGCCCAGTCATCCTATCCGGATCCCTTTGAATGCTACCGTTCATTCACGCGGGAGCCGGAGATGGCCCGGATCTTCTCGCAGGAACTCGGGGTGAAGACGCGCTGCTTTTTTGCGTCCAATACGATCAACAGCCTCGGCGGTGCCTACTGCGAGTATCCGCCGATCTGGGTAGGGGAAGGGAAATACGAGTTCGAGCATCTTGATGCCCAGATGGAAGAGATGGTCACGTCCAATCCGGACGGGAAACTCATCTGCATGATCGATCTGGATTCTCCGTACTGGATGACCCGGAGATTCCGTTTCGATTCTTTTTCGGATGTTTCTTCAGCGGTTTCGAATCCCACGTGGATGAAGATGATGCTCCGGTGGATGAAGGATTTCATCACCTACGCCGAGGCGCACCACGGGGACAGGATTGCCGGTTATGTCCTTTCGGGCGGGTGTACGTCGGAGTGGTATGATGCCGTGGGCGGATATCCGACGAGGTCCAAAGAAAAAGCCTGGCTTGAATGGTGCCGTGCCAAGGGGTTGGACCATGGCGATGCCGTTCCCCCTTTCCCGTCCCTGAATCGGGCCTCCTTTGACGGTCATCTCTATGATCCGGTGACGGAAAGCGAAAAGATCGATTATTGGCGATTCCATAACGAGGTGATTGCAGATGCGGTCCTGACCTTTGCCCGTGAAGCCCGGTCCCTGCTCCCTGCGGGGAAAAAGATCGGTGTCTTTTTC
>CADBPH010000052.1 GCA_902796455.1 uncultured Bacteroidia bacterium | reverse complement strand
TTTGTCTCCTGCACGGGAAAATACAACGGAAAACGGCTGACCGTCCTTTCTACCGGGATCGGAACGGACAACATTGACATTGTCATGACGGAACTGGACGCGCTGGCCAATGTGGATTTCGCCACGCGCGAAGTGAAGCCCGAGCACCGTACGCTGACGATTCTACGGATCGGCACATGCGGCGCCGTCCAGCCGGACATCCCGCTGGGTTCTTTTATCTTTTCCCACATTTCCGTCGGGTGTGACGGCCTGCTGAACTGGTATGCCGACCGGGACAAGATCTCTTTGCTGGATATGGAAAAGGCTTTCGTGGAACACGTCCATTGGGATCCCCACCTTCCGGCTCCGTATTTTGTCCGTGCCGGCCAGACGCTGATCGACCGGTTCGCCGATGATACGGTAAAAGGCGTTACAATCTCCGCAAGCGGCTTTTATGGCCCTCAGGGCCGGGTTATCCGCTTGCCGCTGGCCATGCCGAACATGATAGCGGACATCGAGTCCTTCCAATATGACGGATACCGGATAACCAATTTCGAGATGGAAGGTTCCGCCCTGGCGGGTATGGCGGCGCATCTGGGCCATGAGGCCGGTACGGTGTGCTGTGCCATCGCCAACCGGTATCTCAAGAGCAGCAATCCGGATTATCAGGCTTTGGTCCGCAAGTTGGTCGAACTGGCCCTGGACCGCCTGACCGCATAGTGAATCTCTGTCGCCCTCCGGTGAGGGGGCAAAAAAAAGGAGGCTGGGCTGCCAGCCTCCTTTATTGTTGATAATCAACTGCTTCTAGTCGTACAGGCTGCCGAGGGTCGCCGCTTTCCAGGACGGGACCGTCGGGTCGTCGCTCCAGGTATCCACCCGCCTGCGCTCTCCTTTCATGACGTTGATTTCAAGGAAGCGCTTCTGCTCGGGCCATGTCGGAACGAAGTTGTCGGCAATGTCGTGGGCATGCTGGTGGTAACGGATAATGTTGTAGTTGTAGCCTTTCTCGCGGAAAATCCCGGCCAGCACATTCGATCCGAACATGCCCCATTTTCCCAGCTGAGTCTTGTTGTACTGGACTGTTTCATCGGCAGTTCCGTGCAGCAGCAGGTGCGGGCAGGGCTCGTCGATGTAAGCCGGTTTCCCCAGGTCCGTGACAATGGCTCCGGCGAAGGAAATCAGGCCGGCGAACTGGAAGTCTTTCGGCAGGGCTTTCGTACTTTCCATCTTGCGGCTGATTTCATAAGCGGATGAAAGGGAGATCATTGCACCGGCGGAAGATCCCGACAGGACAATATTCTTCGGATCGACTCCCAGTTCTTTGGCATGGGCGCACAGGTAATTGACGGCCGAGAAAACGTCTTCGACACCCAGGTCGACGGCATGCTTGGTAGCCTTGGCGCTGTCCAGCAGGTGGAACAAGTTGAATTTCAAAGCGATTCCTTTGAGCCCCAGGCGATAATCGATCGTGACCAGCCGGTATCCGTTATCATTGAGCAGTTTGAACCAGGAAAGATAGCGTTCGGCCGAGCGCTCTCCGCCGATGAATCCGCCTCCGAAAACAAACAGGATGGTGGGCTTCTGATGCCCTTCGAACGTCAGGTCGCTGCCCGGCGTCGGATTATAGACATCCATGTAGAGGACGCAGGTGTCCCTGGTTGCGAATTGATACGTGGCGGAAGGTTTGTAGGCTTTTTCGGCCTTGAGGGTTAATCCCAGGCAGAACACAGCTGCCAGGAAGAGGATGATTTTTTTCATAATGAGTTATTAATCTGTTGGTTTAATGATAGTTTCATGCATTTTCGCCTCTTCTTCCTCCTTGTCGGGAATCAGCCTCCGGATGGCTTTGATATGGTAGAAGAAGCGGCTGGCGATCACACGGATCACCGTGTAGGCGGGGATGGCGACAAGCATGCCGACGATGCCCCCGACGTGTCCGGCAACCAGCAGGACGATGAATATTTCCAGCGGGCTGGCCTTGATGCTCGTCGAATAAATCATCGGCTGGTAGAAGAAGTTGTCAACCAGTTGGGTGATGACGAAAACCGCCAGCAGGACAATCAACGCGGTGGCCGGATTGAAGGCGGCGCCGACTGCGACGGCGGAACTGTATTTCAGGACCAGCCCGAGAATGGTTCCGATCGCGGCCCCGATCCATGGCCCCACATAGGGGATGACATTGAGGATGCCGGTCATGAAGGCGATGCCGATGGCGGCAGGGAAACTCAGGCGGGCGGCCAGCAGCAATCCGAGGAAATTCAGCAGGGATACGCCGAGGACCTCGATGATCAGTCCGACGAAATACCGGGACAGCAGGTGTTCGATGTCCCCGATGGCATGGATGTCGTCCGTTTCGTAGCGGTCCGGAATCAGGGCTGCGATGATTTTCTGGAACAGGCGTTCATCCCGGATGAAAAAGAACGAGATGAACACGACGGAAAAGATTCCGATGGCAAAGTCGACCACGATGGAGGCAACGGACCCGATGACCGACGAGACGGAGGAGAGACTGAAAGTGTTGCGCAGGAAATTGAAAAACTTATCCTGGATGTTGAATCCCGGCCCCAGCGTGGGGAAGATGCTGATCAGCCATTCGTTCAGCCGTTCGACGGGCCGCATGAAGTCTTCTCGCGAGGCCAGTTCCGCTCCGCTCTGGAAATTGGTCGAGACGTTCTGCACAATGCCGGAGACAATCGGGATGACCTGGGTGATCAGGGCCAGGAAAACGGTGAAAATGACGATCAGGGTCAGGATGGCCAGCAGTCCGGCGGGGAGGGATTTCCCACGGATGCGGATTTTGCCGAGCATGTTCTTGATCGGGCGGCCGATGAGGGAGACGACTGCCGCAACGATGATGTATACCAGGACATTGCGGAAATACCAGCAGGCGGCGCAGACCACGGCGGCCGCAGCCGTATACAGGATATACCGCGACAATTTGTCTACGCTTCTTTCGTTTTCCATACAAATTTTTTATAAAAAAGTTTGCTTGTAAACTGTTTTGGCACAAGCTGGGTGTACCTTTGCAACAGTTAAAACAACTCAGTCATGAAAAATACGGAATACAACCTCGATGTCCTCAGCTCAGTCGTCTCTTCCCAGACCTCCTTCAATACCCTTCTGGACATGATTTCAGAGATGGGGCTGGAAATCACGGATGTCCGCTCTTTCTAAAAGAAAGGCGGCCCGGGGCTTTCCTAAGAGGGAACCGGTTCGACCGTTTCTTTCTTCAGGGAGACCATCGTGCTTTCCTTATCCGGGCCCAGGCTCACACGCAGCCACCTGGGGTCCGAAGGTCCTTTCTTCTTGCTCCGAAGGACGCGGTCCGAGATAATGAACTCTGAGACCGGATCTTCCACATATTTCATCAGGGCGCGTTTCAGCGGCCTGGCGCCGAAAGCGGGATCATAGCCGGCATCCGCGATAAATTTCTTTGCCGAAGGCGTCACCGTCAGTTTATAGCCGGCTTCTTCCGCCCGCTCTCGCAGCCCTTTCAGCTCAATGTCAATGATTTGCTCAATATCGTCCCGTGTCAGGGCGTTGAAAAACACCTTCTCGTCCACGCGGTTGATGAACTCGGGCGGGAAGGCTTTCCGGACGGCTTTTTCCAGGATACTCTGGTGATTGCGGGCGACGCTTCGTCCCGATGTCGAAAAACCGACTCCCTTTCCATATTCCTCTATTTCCCGGCTGCCCACATTCGACGTCATGATGACGATGGTATTCTTGAAACTGACCAGCCGTCCCTCACTGTCCGTGAGGCGCCCGTCATCCAGGACTTGCAGCAGCAGGTTGAAGATATCCGGGTGCGCTTTTTCGATTTCGTCCAGCAGCACGACGCAGTACGGCTTCCGCCGCACCCGCTCGCTGAGTTGTCCGCCCTCCTCGTAGCCGACATAGCCGGGAGGCGCGCCGATCAGCCGGGACACCGAGAACTTCTCCATGTATTCACTCATGTCGATCCGGACGATGTTTTCTTCCGAATCGAACAGGTATTCTGCCAGGCATTTGGCCAACTGGGTCTTTCCGACACCGGTCGGACCGAAGAAAAGGAACGAGCCGATGGGGCGGGAAGGATCCTTCAGCCCGGCCCGGTTGCGTTGGATGGCCCCGACAACGGTGTCGATGGCCTGGTCCTGGCCGATAATCCGCCCGCGGAGCCGTCCTTTCATCTTCATGATCCGGTTCCCTTCGGACTCTGCCACCTTTGTCACCGGGATCCCGGTCATCTTGGAAACGACCGCTGCGATGTCATCTTCGTCCACGACTGCGTTTTTCTTCCCTTTCAGGCGGACCATCGAACCGGCTTCATCCATGGCATCGATGGCCTTGTCCGGCAGGGATTTGTCCGTGATATACCGGTCGGTGAGGCGGACGCAGGCTTCAATCGCTTCGTCTGTATAGGAGACATGGTGGAATTCTTCGTAATTGGGGCGGAGCTTGCCGAGGATTCCGATGGACTCCTTGACATCCGTCGGTTCAACCACGATTTTCTGGAAGCGGCGGTCCAGGGCGCCGTCTTTTTCGACAATCTTGGTGAATTCATCCATCGTCGTGGCCCCGATGCATTGGATTTCCCCGCGTGCAAGGGCGGGTTTCAGCATGTTGGCCGCGTCCAGGCTGCCCTGCGCCCCGCCGGCTCCCACGATGGTGTGGAATTCGTCGATGAACAGGATCAGGTCCGGATCCGACGTGGCCGCGCTGATGATGGATTTGAGCCGTTTCTCAAAATCGCCGCGGTATTTCGTCCCGGCGACGACCGAAGCAATGTCCAGGGACAGGATCCGTTTCTTGGCCAGCACCGGCGAGATCTCTCCGGAAGCGATCTTCAACGCAATCCCTTCGACGATGGCGGATTTCCCGACCCCGGGCTCGCCGATGAGCATGGGGTTGTTTTTCTTGCGCCGTCCGAGGATTTCAACCACGCGGCTGATTTCGTTTTCACGGCCCACAACCGGGTCCAGACGGCCCTGGGCGGCCGCTTTGGTCAGGTCATATCCGAATTCGTCCAAGTCGATTCTGGCATTCTCGCGGGGCGCATCTTCCCGTGCGCCGATTCCGTCCCCGTCATCCCCTTGGTCTTGCTGCCCGTCGTCGCCGGAGGAAAGCATGCCGTCTTTTTCCATCAGGGACAGAATCCGGCCGTAGTCGATCCCGATGCTGCGGAGATAGGCCTGGCCGTAACTGCCGGTCGTCCGGCAGAGCGCCAGCAGCAAATGCTGCGAGGAA
>CADBPH010000051.1 GCA_902796455.1 uncultured Bacteroidia bacterium | reverse complement strand
TGGGGAAATTGTAGTCAGTCCGTATCATGGCCGTATGGGGGTTAAGAGGCAGTAAGATACGGAGAATAATTCAGATTTTGAAAAAAGAATGAACAAAAAACATCGACCTACTGCTGGAGTCAACCAAGAAGGGCAGCCGATCGTCACGGATCAGCCGCCCTCTTTGGTCAACAGCGATTTGCCGCTACGCCCGCAGGCTTATATAAAGATATACCGCAGGACAAACAAAACGGCAAGTACCCACATCGTCACAGAAATATCCTTGAATTTACCGCTGATGGCATGGGTCAGCACATAAGCGATAACGCCGATCAGGATACCATCGGAGATGGAATATGCCAACGGCATCAGGATAATGGTCAGGAAGGCCGGGATACTCTTGGCATAATCATCCCAGTGAATGACCTTCACAGACTTCATCATCATCACACCCACAATGATCAGCGCCGGAGCCGTCGCGGCACCCGGGATAGCCAGGAAGATCGGGGAGAAGAACAGGGCCAGGCCGAAGCAGCAGGCAATCGAGAAAGCCGTGAGACCGGTACGGCCGCCATCTCCCACGCCGGAAGCGCTTTCGACATAAGTCGTCGTCGTAGATGTACCCAGGCAGGCGCCGGCAACCGTTGCCACCGCATCCGCCATGAACATCTTGTCAAGACCTTCAATCTTGTCTTTATCACCCATTTCCGTACCTTGGCACACGCCAATCAATGTTCCCATGGTATCGAACATATCAATGAACAGGAACGTGAAAACCACGACCAGCATGTTCAGGGAGAAGATATGGGACCACTCGAATTTGCAGAAAAGCGGAGCCACGCTGTCCGGCAGGGAAACCACGGCGCTGGGAAGGGTCGTAATGGCGGCACCTGTAGCCGGATCCTTGATCAACAGGCCGAGAGCGGCCGTCGCCAGGATGCCAATCAGCATGCCGCCGCGGACTTTCGCCATGACCAGACCGGCCGTAATGAACAAACCGATCAAGCCCAGGAGCGCTTTGCCGTGCGTGACATCACCCAGGGTGACCAAGGTTGCATCGCTGTGCACGATGATGCCGGCATTCTGCAGACCGATGAACGCGATAAACAGGCCGATACCGGCGCCGATCGCTTTCTTCAGCGTACCGGGGATCGCATCCAGCAGCCAGGAACGGATCTTCGTGACTGTCAGAATGATAAAGAGGATACCCTCGAGGAATACAGCCGTGAGTGCGAATTGCCAGGAATACCCCATCGTCAGGCAGACCGTAAAGACGAAGAACGCATTCAGGCCCATGCCCGGTGCGAGACCGAAAGGCTTCTTGGCGTAAAACGCCATCACAAGGGTACCGACAATAGCCGCCAGTGCCGTAGCGGTGAAGACAGATCCCTGCGGCATCCCCGGGAGTGCCGAGAAAATACCGGGGTTCACGGCCAGGATATAGGCCATGGTCAAGAACGTCGTTATACCGGCGACGATTTCGGTGCGGACACTGTGTTTCGTCGGATCGAAACCAAATGCCTTATTAAAGAAAGTAGCCATAGGTCAATGTTTTAGCAATTAGAACACCCACTTCGTACCGATACAGGGCATGATGTGGAAGCCGCTCATGCCGCCGAAATTGTAGCTGAGTTCCACCTCGCCGCCGAGGTTGAAATGCTTGGTGCCGAAGCTGTACCAGAGCTGGGGCTCGGAAAGGACGACCGCATGTTCAAACTCGCTCCAGACATCCAGGAAGCCGGAGAAACGGAGTCCGCTTAGTCCGAAAAGGTCCTGACATCCCCAAACTGCGGTGAACTGCATGGGGACCTTGGAGGACATCTTGACAAACTGCTTGTACAGGACTTTCAGGTTCAAGGTGTTCTTGAAGTCACCGGTATGCAGGAACCAGTCCACACCCGCGAGGAAAGCACTGTTGATCCCGAAGCCGAGACCCAGGCCGCCATTGTATTCTACGTGCAGGCTGAGCGGAGCCAGGGCACTTTCCTGCCAGAAATTCAGGCAGCGGGCAATCTCGAAATAAGAGCCGCTGGGCGAAACGACAGTTTTATCGATCCGGTTGTTGTAATCGTAATCGATAAAGAAGAAGGTGTTACCCCAGTTGTCCGTATGGAAACCTTCCAGGGTCGTGGTGAAATGCTTCCGACCGAAGTCGTAGAACGTTTGGAAATTGGTCTGCGCCTTCGCCCCCAGGGCGGATACGCAAGCGGCCACAAGGGCGGCGGTGATGAATTTTTTAAACATATAAGTAGGTTATAGGATTAGACATTTTGCAATTTTACAAGTGCAGCAAAGCGGTAATATCCAGGCCGGCGGGCATCTTTTCCCGGCCGCCGAGCCCTTCCAGTTCAATGATGAAATTGCAGTAGACGGCAGCGGGGGCATAGCGTTCCACCAAACGCCCGACCGCTTCAGCCGTACCGCCGGTTGCCAGGACATCATCATGGATCAGGACCACATCCCCTTTTTCGAGGGCATCCTGATGCATTTCAATCCGGTCTTTGCCGTATTCTTTATCGTACGAAGCCGACCAGCATGCAGCGGGAAGTTTCCCGGGTTTCCGGGCAGGGACGAACCCGGCGCCCAGCCGGTACGCCAGCGCGGCTCCCACGACGAATCCGCGGGATTCGATCCCGACGACCTTGGTGATACCCTTGTCCTTATATAGTTCATAGGTAGCGTCCACAACCGTCCGGAATGCCTCCGGATCCTTGAACAGGGTGGTAACATCCCAGAACAGGATCCCGGGAACCGGGTAGTCGGGAACCGTACGGAGATAAGGCAGCAGTTTCTCTTTCAAATCCATGATGATTACTCTTCTTTCTTGAGCCGGTTCACCTCGAAATCGACGGAGGTATCACCCTGGAGATTCTTGCCGAACTCATAGTCCTTTCCGGGCAGGATGGCATTGAGGACAATACCCACGATGGCCGCGACAGCCAGGCCGGAAAGCGAAGTGAAGCCGATCGACAGGGAGTCGTTCGCACCGTACTTGATACCGATAGCCAGCACCATGATCAGGGCGGCGATCAGCACATTGCGGGACTGGGTGAAATCCACCCGGTTCTCAACGATGTTGCGGACACCGACTGCGGAAATCATACCGTACAGCACCAGCGAGACACCGCCGATGACCGATGCCGGCATGGCGGAAATGACAGCCGAGAATTTCGGGCAGAAAGAAAGAAGGATGGCGAAACAGGCGGCGATGCGGATCACCCGGGGGTCATAGACCCGCGTCAGATTCAGCACGCCGGTGTTTTCACCATATGTCGTATTGGCAGGAGCGCCGAAAACAGAGGCCAGAACCGTTGCCAGACCGTCGCCCATCAAGGTACGGTGCAGACCGGGATCCTCCAGATAATTGATGCCGGTGGTAGAAGAGATGGCACACATGTCACCGATATGCTCCATCATGGTCGCCAGGGAGATCGGAATGATGGCGATGATCGCCGCAACGACAAGGCCCCAGTTGGGATTCTGGAACACCGCGAAGGTGGTGTTTTCCAACTTGACGGGAAGGCCGATCCAGTCCGCTTCCTTCACCGGGGTGAAATCACACTGGCCGAAGCAGGCCGCCACCAGGTACGCACCGAGCACGCCGAGCAGGATCGGGATGATCTTGACCAGCCCCTTGCCCCAGATGTTGCACACGATGATGATGGCGATGGCCAGCAGGGCGATCCACCAGTTCTGGGAGCAGTTGGAAATCGCCGAGCCGGAAAGCGTCAGGCCGATGGCGATGATGATCGGACCCGTCACGACAGGCGGGAAGAACCGCATGACCCGCTTGGCGCCGAACGCGGCGAACAGGCCGGACATGACGAAATACATCAGGCCGGCGCAGCAGACGCCGATGCAGGCGTACGGCAACGACTGCGCAAGGGTCAGCCCGTTTGATTCACCCAACTGGACGACAGTGGCATACCCTCCGAGGAAGGCGAAAGAGGACCCAAGGAAAGCAGGCACTTTCATCTTGGTGCAGAGGTGGAAAATCAACGTGCCCAGACCGGCGAACAGCAAGGTGGCGCTCATCGAGAGCCCTGTGATGACAGGGACGAGGACCGTCGCACCGAACATGGCGAACATGTGCTGCAGACCGAGGGTGAGCATCTTCCCACGCCCGAGAGTACGGGCATCGTAAATACCTTGATTTGGCATGGAAGACATATCGGAAAAAGTTAAGGAATTGCTCGTTTCCGTGTACAAAAATAAAAAATCCCCTGCATCCGAACAAGGGGGAAGGAACGCAGTTTCTAAGGAGTTTTCAACAATCTGCATACAAGAGATGTGGATAACTCCCATATTCCAGTAAAAATCACTACCTTTGCCTCCACAATTGAAACGTCATGAAAAAATCACTGTTTTTCCTATTCTGTCTGGGTGCCGCCCTGCTGGCAGGGTGCAACCGCTTCGAACCTTTCACTTTCGTCCACATGGCCGACACCCAGATCGGCTTCCATGATACCACGGCCCATTTCGTCCACTCTGATTCCCTGATGAAGGCTGCCGTCGAAGCCGTCAACGCGCTCAATCCCGCCTGCGTGATCATCGCCGGCGACTTGGTCGACAAGCCCGCCAATGAAGAGCAGCAGGCGATTTTCGCCGCCCGGAAAGCCGAAATCCAGGCGCCGGTCTGGCTCGTTCCCGGCAACCACGATTACATGAACGGCTATGCCGGAGAGGACCGGGACCGGTATCTTGAGCAGTTCGGCTACGAGCACTTTGCCTTCCGGCTGAACGGATGCACGTTTATCGGTATCGATTCCAACTGCATCAAAACGAATGACACCGAGGCCGAAGCCGCGCAGTGGGAATGGCTTTGCGCGGAGCTGAAAAAGGCCAGCAGGTCAAAATACATCTTTGTCGTCCTCCACTGCCCGATCATCCGGAAAAGCATCGATGAGAAAGAAGCCTATTTCAATTTCCCGATGGACAAGCGGGAAAAATACATTTCGCTGTTCAAGGAAGCGGGCGTGACGGCCGTCCTTGCCGGGCACACGCACCAGGAATATGACACCGAATACGATGGCATCCGGTTCATCACGGCCGGCCCTGTCGGCAACGCACTCGGACACGGCTATCCAGGTTACAATGTCGTCAAAGTTACCCGCGACGGCATCCAGTCGGAAATGACACATACCCCGGGAATCGACCCCAAAAAATGTCGTTTTTGACCAAAAATCCGGTCAAAACATACAAAATCCGTCCTTTTTGTACATTTTTCCGGCCTCAGATGCAATAAAAAACCACGTCATTGCATCTAGTATATGAATACCAAAGCCTGAATGCCGTGACACTGCAGCCTGTCGTTTCTGTCATCGTCCCGATATACAATGTAAGTCCTTACATAGCCACCTTTGCCCGGAGTCTGTTCGCGCAAACCTACCCGGCCATAGAATTCATTTTCGTCGATGACGGATCGCAAGACGATTCTGTCAGCATCCTCCGAAGGATCGCCGAGGAGGAATATCCGCAGTTGCTGGACCGGATCCATATCCACCACCAGACGAACCAAGGGCTGCCTTCCGCCCGGCTGGCCGGCCTGCGGCAGGCAACCGGAACGTACATCCTGCACGCCGACTCCGATGACTGGATGGAGCCGGACCTGGTGGAAGTCCTGGTGCAGGAAAGCCTCGCGACCGGGGCCGATGTCACCTACTGCGACATTTTCAAGGAGAAACAGAAAAAGACCAGCATCATCCGCGAAGAGGTTTATCCTCCTGCCGGTCTCCGGCAAATGTTCACCGACCTGATCCACGGCCGGAAAATCCACGGATACGTCTGGAACAAATTGGTACACCGCTCGTTATATACGCCTGAGCTGGTCTGGCCCAAGTATTCCATGCGGGAAGACTTCATCGTGACCATCCAGCTGTTGGCGCGGGCAAAATGCATCCGGCACGTCGCAAAACCCCTCTACCATTACAGGCGCAACAATCCCGGTTCCATCACGCGCAAGGATTTCCGGCGCAAACGCAGGGAATGCGCCGAAAACATGCTGCTGCTGTATGAGGCGCTGCGTCACAAAGGAGCCCTGGCGGTCATGAGGAAGCTGACGGACGAATACCTTGTGCGCGCCGCATACTATGCCGTTACAGCCTTGCATTTCAAGCTGTTTGACAACTATCCCTATATCATTCCATTCCTGATGGCAAAGGATCCGGCCCGCAAAACCGGCCTGTCCCGCGGCAAACAGCGCCTGCTGTATCTTGCCATCCGGCTGTACCAGCGCTTCAGCACGCCGGCCTACTCCTCCGTCCCGCGCGGGAAGCAGGCGCCGGAATGGCATATCTGACCTGACCGGCACAACGAAACAGCATTCGATATTTGACGGAACCCGGAAAAAACATATCTTTGTTTTTGTTGCCGGATAATTCCCCGGTCCGCCTGTAACATGAAAGTTTCCGAGATTCTCTCCGCCGGAGGGAAACCCTTCCCCACCTTGGAGATTGTACCGCCTTTGGATGGCATGACCAAAGCTGAATTGCTGGAGGACATCCGTCCTTTCATGGATTTTCACCCGAAGTACATCAATATTACCTGCCACCGGGACGAATACACCTACGTCCAGGAGCCGGACGGGAGCTATTCCCGGCGGCTTGTGCGTCGACGCATCAGTGAAAGTGCCGTCTGCGGGGCCATCCAGTCCGAGTTCAAGGTGGAAGTCGTCCCGCACCTGATCTGTGCGGGAGCCTCGGCACAGCAAATCGAGGGGCAGCTCAACGATTTCCGCTTCATGGATATCCACAATGTGCTCGCCCTGCGGGGGGACAGCCTCCGGGGAGAGAAGCGCTTCACCCCAGAAAAGGACGGCTATGCCCATGCTGACGAACTCGTATCCGCCATCCGCGCCTTCGAGCGGCGGAACGGAATCGAAGGCTTCTTCAGCATCGGGGTCGGCGGCTACCCTGAAAAACATTTCGAAGCGGCGAATATTGAAACGGACATCCTGAACCTTAAGCGGAAGGTGGATGCCGGAGCGGATTACATCGTCTCCCAAATGTTTTTCGACAACCGCGTTTTCTACGATTTTGTCGAACGCTGCCGCAAGGCCGGCATCCGCGTTCCCATCATACCCGGCCTCAAGCCCATTTCCGGGCCGAGACAGATCGCCCTGCTGCCGGAGACCTTCTCCATCGACATCCCGCTTGACCTGACGAAAGAGATTGAAAATCATCGGGATGACAAGGCTGCCTGCTACCGGATCGGTCAGGAATGGTGCTGCAGCCAATGCCGGGATCTCCTGCGCCACGGGGTTCCCTCCGTCCATTTCTATACGATGGGCCGGCCGGACAACGTCATCGGTATCCTTCGGGAGTGCTTCTGATTGAAATCGCCCGGATATGGAAGCACTGCATCAAGCCTTATCGGAACGGATCCTCCTGCTCGACGGCGCCATGGGCACCCTGCTCCAACAGCACGGACTCAGCGGGAATAACGAACGGTTCAATCTGACGGACCCCGATATTGTCCGGCAGATTCACCAGGCATACATCGCCGCCGGCGCGGACATCATCGAGACCAATTCCTTCAGCGCAAACCGCATCTCGCAAGCGGATCATGGGACGGCCCATCAGGCACGCGAAATGGCCCTGAGGGCAGCCTCACTTGCCAGGGAAGCCGCCGACAGTGCGCCGCGGAAAGTGTGGGTTGCCGGCAGCATCGGCCCGACCGGCAAGTCCCTTTCCCTCCCGCAGGACCTGGACAATCCCGCATGGCGTCCCTTTGGATTCGACCAAATGGCAGCCGCATTTGACGAACAAATCCGCGCGCTGATAGAAGGCGGAATCGACCTGTTGCTGCTGGAAACCTGTTTTGACGCACTGAATACCAAAGCGGCCCTCTATGCCCTTTCCGGCATCGCGGGGGCGGAAGGGATTCCCGTCATGGTGTCCGTTTCCGCATCCGACCGCAGCGGGCGGACCCTGACCGGACAGACGATCGAAGCCTTCTACCGCAGCATCCAGCATGCCCCCCTCCTCTCCTTCGGACTCAATTGCTCCCTGGGAGCCGAGGAACTGACACCGCTGGTGGCCGATGCGGCGTCCTGGACCCGTTGTGCCGTCAGTTGCTACCCGAATGCCGGGCTTCCGAACGAAATGGGCGGCTATGACCAGACACCTGCGCAAATGGCAGGAGCGATCCGGCGGATGGCCGAAGACGGGCTCGTCAACATCGTCGGCGGTTGCTGCGGAACGACCCCGGAACATATCCGTGCCATCGCCGAGGCCGTCCGGGATCTCCCGCCCAGGAAAATCCCGGATCCAAACAAACAGTTGACCGTCAGTGGACTGGAGAGTATTTCCATCGAGTCGTCCACCCA
This sequence comes from uncultured Bacteroidia bacterium, assembly GCA_902796455.1. Lineage (GTDB taxonomy): Bacteria > Bacteroidota > Bacteroidia > Bacteroidales > UBA932 > Cryptobacteroides. Next base: position 621 of record CADBPH010000051.1, on the reverse strand, counting down.
GCTTTTCCTCCCGGTAGGAGAAAGGACCAACGTCGCCGGATTCCGCAAATTCGCCAGGCTGATTGCGGCGGGAGACTATGACGCCGCCCTGAAAGTCGCGGCGGACCAGGTTGAAGGCGGAGCCCGGATCATAGATGTGAACATGGACGATGCCATGCTGGATGCCCCTACGGAGATGGAACGATTCCTGCGCTGCGCCGCTGCGGACCCGGCTGTCGCCCGGGCTGCCGTCATGATCGACTCATCCCAGTGGGAAGCCCTGCTGGCCGGACTGAAAAACACGCAGGGCAAATGCATCATCAACTCCTTGTCCCTGAAGGAGGGAGAACAAGCTTTCCTGGAAAAGGCCCGGGAAATCCGCCGTTTCGGCGCCGCTGTTGTCGTCATGGCCTTCGACGAAGAAGGACAGGCCACCACCTATCAGCGCAAGATTGACATCTGCCGGCGGGCATACCGCCTCCTGACGGAAAAAGCCGGGTATCATCCATGGGATATCATCTTCGATGTCAACGTTTTATCTGTCGGTACAGGCATCCCGGAACATTCCCGCTATGCCGTAGATTTCATCGAGGCCGTCCGATGGATCAAGCAGCATCTCCCCGGCGCACTGACTTCCGGAGG
>CADBPH010000050.1 GCA_902796455.1 uncultured Bacteroidia bacterium | reverse complement strand
GATTTGGCACGCTTCAAAATACTGGTTATCCTGACGGCACGGGCGATTTCTCAGGGAATCGGGCCCGCACAGGTGCTGCAGGAATGTATGCTGGAGGCCTATCTGCCGCTGGCTGTGCCGAAGGGAGCGGTGGAAGGATGGAAGCTGAAACTGCTGAACCGGTCGTATCGCTGGTTTTACCGGGCGGTCGCCTGGCGCGAAAAGTTGCGGGCTGTCCGGGGATAGCGCTTAGTTGTCCAGCACCGAGTAGACAGAATTATTGCTCTTGTATTCGGGAACGATCCGTTTCATCTGCGCGACAATCGCCATCGGGTCATAGCCCCGGGTGATTTCTTCCAGGGCGTCAATTTCCCGGCAGACAGCGTCATAATCATATTCCCTGACGGAGGCGATCCGGATCTTCTCGTGGAAAGAAGGCTTGGTCGTCTCTTTTTCGTTGAGGACTTCCTCGTAGAGTTTCTCGCCGTCGCGCAGGCCGGTGTAGCGGATTTCAATTCCTTGTGCGCCGGAAAGCTTGATCATCCTTTTCGCCAGGTCCGCGATCTTGACCGGTTTGCCCATGTCGAAGACGAAGATTTCTCCGCCATTCCCCTTGGTCCCGGCCTCCAACACAAGTTTGCAGGCCTCCGGGATCAGCATGAAGTACCGGATGATGTCCGGATGGGTGACCGTCACCGGGCCGCCCGCGTGGATCTGGGCCTCGAAGAGCGGGATGACGGACCCGTTGGATCCCAGCACGTTGCCGAAGCGGGTCGTGACGAACTGGGTGTGTCCTTCGACTTTCCCCTCGGTCTCGGCCTTGTTGAGGCTCTGTACGTAGATTTCGCAGATCCGTTTGGAGCACCCCATGACATTGGTCGGGTTGACGGCCTTGTCCGTGGAGATCATCACGAATTTCTGCACGCCGTATTTCACGGCCAGGTCGGCGATGATCCGGGTGCCGAGGATGTTGTTCCAGACGCTTTCCCCGGGGTTGTCTTCCATCATCGGGACATGTTTGTAGGCGGCGGCGTGGAAGACGAATTCAGGCCGGAAGTCGCTGAAAATCTTTTCCATGCGCTCCCGGTTGGTGATTGAGCTGACAATGGCCTGCGCCCGGATGCCCGGAAACTCTTTGGCGAGCAGGAGCCGCAGGTCGTGCTGCGGGGTCTCGGCCTGGTCGATCAGTACGAGTTCGGCCGGGGCGAACTGGCAGACTTGGCGGACGATTTCGCTGCCGATGCTGCCGGCGGAGCCGGTGATCAGCACCTTCTTGCCGTGGAGGCTTTCTTCGACGCTCTGCAGGTCGACCGTAATTTGTTCGCGGGGGAGGAGATCCTCGATGCTCACCTGTTTGAGGCCGGCGGCGGCGTCCTGGCCGGGCCGCCATTCTTCGGCCTGGTGGACCATGTAAATCTTCGCGCCGGCGTTGATGATGTAATCCTGGAGTTGCTGGTCTTCGCGGAAGACGTCGTTGCGCTTGGGCGAGACAAGGACGGCTTTGATGCCGAGCCGCTGGATCACCTCGGGCAGGCTCTCGTCGACGGAGTAGACCTTTTCTCCGAGGAGGCGGGTGTAGGTCAGTTTCGGATCATGCGAGATGAAGCCCTTGAGGTTGAAGCGGGCGGGTTTTTCGTTGCGGATGTTCTTGGCCAGGCCGACGCCGCCGTCCATGATGCCGTAAACCAGGACGTTTTCGGCGTTCTCGGCTCGGAAAGCGATGTCATAGACCATTTTGACCAGGATCCGCATGGCCCACATCAGCAGGATGGAAATCCCGATGATGACGATGATTTCCCCGGCGGTAAAGTGGACGAAGAACTTTTCCGGTATCCGCGAAATGGGGATGTTGACCAGCAGGATGACGGCTCCGGCCGAAAGCATGGCCAGTCCGACGCGCTGCAGGTCGACGAAGGAGGAGTAGCGGATGATTCCGGAGTAAGTGTGATTGACCGCAAAGAAGATGATGCAGATGCCGATGTACAGGATCATGGTCCGGATAATCGGCAGGATGTTGCCCAGGACGTGCGATCCGTCTTTGGACATCCAGTATGTCAGCAGCGCCGAAAAGAATATGATCGCACAGTCCAGCAGGATGATGCACCAGTAGGGCAGCGTCCGTTTGCTGAAATACCAGTT